>NZ_JBQKLA010000016.1:0-52768 GCF_052116465.1 Collinsella sp. Sow4_D11
AGCCCCGCGGCGCGCTCGGCTTCGCGACGCCCGCGCGCGCCTTCAGGGCGATGCTCGGGGAGGACGCGGCGGCGCTGCTGGACGCCTACGGCGTGGGGGACGTGCCGCTCGTCGACCTCGACCTGACGCCGGGGCTCATCGAGAGGGCGCGCGCAGAGAGGGGCGATGCCCCGCTGGCCTAGCCTAGGAGAAAAACGGAATAGACGGACCGACCGTCCGGCTGAGTCTGGGAAGAGGTGCCGGGCGGCGGGCGGAGCATGGCCACCGGACCCATCGAAACACATCTCCACCATTCCTTCAACTGGGAAAATGGCGCCCCCGGGGCCCGAGAGGGGCCGCGGGGGCGTTCGGTTGACTGCGGGAGCGAGCCATCAGCTCAATGTGTTCGGCTGAGATCGGAAATCAACCCTTCAGGAAGCTCTGCCAGTACAAGGGGATAGAGATCATCGAGGGGCACCTGATGCCCGACCACGTCCACATGCTGCTGGCGATACCGCCGAAGTACAGCGTGTCGAGCGTGATGGGCTACCTGAAGGGGAAGAGCTCGCTGATGATATTCGACAGGCACGCGAACATGAAGTACAAGTTCGGCAACAGGAGGTTCTGGGCCGAGGGCTACTACGTGTCCACCGTCGGCCTGAACGAGGCCACGATCGCGAAGTACATCCGGGAGCAGGAGAAGGCCGACATCGCGCTCGACCGGCTGAGCGTCAAGGAGTACGAGGACCCCTTCGGCAGGGGGCCGGGGCGTAAATAGCGCCGGTTTGACCGGCCCGCCACGGGTCAATCTGCAGTGCGGCCCGAACCCCGTGAGGGCCGGCGCCTTTAGACGCGTGCCGGAAATCCAAGGGTTATACCCTAAGAGCAAACCACCCCTTTTAGGGGTGGTTTTGATTTGAGCGGCCTCACGGTCCTTCTGATGGTTGTCGAGAGAGGGTGAATTGAGGCGCCCCCGCACGCTCCATGCTACAATCGCGGGCATGCCCCACAACTATATCTGCCTTCGAAAGGAGCCTGCGTGGCGGATGCCATCGATCAGCTCACGGACCGAGTGCTCGTACTCGGCCGCCTCACCATCGTCCGCCGTGCCATTACTGCCGTGGCAGTCACGGTCTCTGCCGTTCTCCAGACATTCCTGATCCAGGCGTTCATTTGGCCCGCTGACCTGCTTCCGAGTGGTCTTACCGGCGTCGCGGTCCTTCTCGATCGCGTTACCTCGCTAGGCGGCGTTCACATCGACATTTCGCTCGGTATGCTCGCACTCAACATCCCCGTGGCGCTCCTATGCTGGAGCGGCATTAGCAAGCGCTTCGTCATCTTCTCGATGATGCAGGTCGTGCTCTCGTCGCTGTTCCTCAACGTTTTTCACTTCGCTCCATTTTTGGGCGACAAGATCATGCTCATCATTTTTGGCGGCGTGGTCTCGGGCCTGGGTGCTGCCATCGCGCTTAAGTCCGGCGCATCCACCGGCGGCACCGACTTTATCGCGCTGTGGGTTTCCAACCACACGGGCAAGACCATCTGGGGCGTCATCTTTGGCTTTAACTGCTTTATCCTGGCAATCTTTGGTTTTATGTTTGGCTGGGACAAGGCGGCGTATTCCATTGTGTTTCAGTTTATTTCGACCAAGACCATCGACAGTTTCTATCATCGCTACGATCGTGTGACGCTGCAGATCACGACGCGCAAGGCAGACGAGGTCATGACTGCCTACGTAAACCATTTTCAGCACGGCATTAGCTGCGCCGAGGTCGTCGGCGGATACAGCCGCGAGAAGATGTACCTGCTGCACACCGTTGTCTCGACCTACGAGAGCCAGGACATTATCAGGCTGGTATGCGAGGTTGATCCCGGCGCCGTGATCAACGTGTTCCACACGCTCAACTTTGTGGGCGGTTGGTGGGGCGGTCATGTCGACGAACCCATGCCCACGGCCGTTCCCGATCCCGACAAGCCCGCACGCATGGCCAGCAGGCAGGTGCGCATCAGCGAACAGGACAGCCTGCAGCAGGACGACGGCAAGTAAGGTATTTGGTATTTTGCCGGCTCTGCTCAATCCTGTCCCTTTTTGGTAGGGAGGGTGTATCGTTTTATCGTTATGAGGTAACATAAAACTAGACGTTATATACGTATTTGTTATTCCGATATTTCGATAAGAGTGATTAGATATGCCTGCACCCAAAAATGCGCCGCTGTACCAGCAGATTTACGACGAAATCAAGGATTCGATCGAGAAGGGTGTTTATGCACCCAAGGAGCGTATCCCGTCCGAGCTTGAGCTTGCCGAGCAGTACGAGGTGAGCCGTATTACGGTGCGCCGCGCCGTAGAGGAGCTGTGTTCCGATGGCTATCTGGTTAAACAGCAAGGCCGTGGCACGTTTGTCTCCACGCCGCACATCAACCGCCAGTTTCATGCCTCGATGCTGCAGACGTTTACCGCGCTGTGTGCCGACAATGGCATGAAGGCCGGCGCGCATGTAATCGATCGCCAGATCGTTCCGGCGCGCCAAAACGAGATGGAGTTCTTTGGCCTGCAGAAGGATGCGCTGCTGCTGCATATCAAGCGCGTGCGTACGGCCGACGGCGAGCCCATCTTTGAGGAGAACATCTTTGTGCCCTTTGACGCCTACCGTGAGCTGTTGACGGCCGATCTTGAGGACAAGTCGATTTTTGCCGAGGTCGAGCGTGTTGGTGGAACGCCGATTGCCTCGGTTGGCTACCGCACGGTCGAGGCCGTTCGCGCCAATGCCGAGCAGGCGGCCGAGCTGGGCATCGCTCCGCACGATCCGCTGCTCAACCTGCGTGCCGGCTTTACCGGTCCCAATGGCGAGCCGGTTTTGCTCGGCAAGCAGTACTACGTGGGCAGCCGCTACGTCATGGTCATATAAGTTACGCGGTTTTACCAAACCGTGTAACGGCTTGACGCTACGCCTTTGGTTCCGCCGTTCTAGCGAACGGCGGACCGGTCGACGCTGCAAACGCCCCTAAGCGGCAATCTGACGTTCAATTTCAAAGGCGCGACCAGAAGGTCAGCGCCTTTTCATTTCACGGCACCTTGGCTCAAATGACGGGCGTTCGCTGGCGTTGCCAAAACATCGGCGTTGCCTTGATTCGGGCAGCTAATTTGGGACGGGGCTATTTTGACTACTTTGCATGTAAAAGTAGTCAAAATAGCCCCGTCCCAAATTAGCTGTCCTTCACCAAAAAATGAGAGTGGATAATCTCCCGTTATTTGCTTGGTGACGGGCTCAAAGTGGGAGATTATCCACGCTCGTTCCCATCGGATTACATTGCCCGTGGCCGGCAGCCGTGCGGCATCGGTCCGCGTGGCGGCGTATAATCGGCGGCAGATGACTTGGACGTTAGGAAACCATGACCGATAGCATGCAGCAGATGGCGCTCGATACGCTCGGCGCCTATTTTGGCTACACCTCGTTTCGCCCGGGGCAGGACCGCATGGTCGATGCGATCCTTGCCGGCCGCGATGCGCTGGGCGTTATGCCCACGGGCGCCGGCAAGTCCATTTGCTACCAGGTGCCCGCGCTCATGCTGCCCGGTATCACCTTTGTGGTGAGTCCGCTGCTGTCGCTTATGGAGGATCAGACTCGCGCATTGCTCGCGGCGGGTGCGCGACCCAGCTATCTCAACTCCAGTCTTACTCCGGCCCAGCAAAACACCGTGCTCAAGCGGGCGCGCGAGGGCCGCTACCAGCTTATGTACGTGGCGCCCGAGCGTCTGCTCGAGCCGCGCTTTTTAGCTTTTGCGCGGGAGGTCGCGGCCGCCGCCGGCATTGGCGTGCCGCTCGTGGCCATTGACGAGGCCCACTGCGTAAGCCAGTGGGGCCAGGATTTCCGTCCCGCCTACCTGCAGATTCGCGAGTTCATCGATTCCCTGCCGCAGCGCCCCATCGTGGCGGCCTTTACCGCTACGGCGACCGAGCGCGTGCGCGCGGACATTCAGCAGATGCTCGGCCTGCAAAACCCCGCGACGGTGGTGACGGGCTTCGATCGCAGGAACCTCTACTTTGGCTGCGAGGAGATGGGCGACAAGGCCAAGGCCGCGTGGGTGCGCGACTATGTGATCGCACATTCGAGCGAAAGCGGCATCGTGTATTGCTCGACTCGCAAGACCGTCGATGCGCTGGCAAGCGAGCTTGCCGAGGCGCTGGGCTCCAGCGGCATTCGCGTTGGCCGCTACCATGCCGGCATGGGCAACGACGCCCGCCGGCAAAGCCAGCGCGCCTTTATCGACGACGATATCCAGGTAATGGTTGCCACCAACGCCTTTGGCATGGGTATTGACAAGCCCAACGTGCGCTACGTGATTCACAACAACGTGCCCGAGAGCATCGAGGCGTACTACCAGGAGGCGGGCCGCGCCGGCCGCGATGGCGACCCAGCCAGCTGCCATTTGCTGTGGAACGGCAATGATTTTCGCATGCGTCGCTTTTTGATCGACCGCGGCGATGCTGCCGACGAGGCGCTCGATGACGAGCAACGCGCGTGGGCGCTCCAGAATCGATACCGCCTGCTCAGCCAGATGGAGGGCTACTGCAATACCACCGGCTGCCTGCGCGAATACATGCTGCGCTACTTTGGCGACGAGGCTGCGGCCGAGCATGCCGCCGCGGCCGGTGCTAGCGGTGCCGCCACGGACGACGCCGAGGGCTGCGGCAACTGCAGCAACTGCCTCACGCAGTTCGAGGTCGAGGACGTCACCGATATGGCCCGCGCCGCCGTGCGCTATGTGGCTACGCGTCCCATGCGTTTTGGCAAGTCGCTGATCGCCGACGTGCTCCACGGCGGCAACACCGAGCGCATTCGCCAGATGCATCTGGACGAGGACCGCGGCTACGGTGAGCTGTCGAGCGAGTCGGTCGGGCGCATCAAGGACATCATCGGGCAGCTGTGCGGCCGCGGTTATTTGGCAACCTCACAGGGACAGTACCCGGTCGTTGGGCTGGGCCCGCGTGCCGGCGAGGTCGAGGACGAGGCGTTTGCCTTTACCGTTAAGCGTCGTGCATCCAAGCGCAAGGTCTCGGCCCGCGCCCGCCGTGCGGTGGATCTGCTGCGCGAGGAGGCCGAGCTGGATCAGCGCCCGCGCGTGGGCGACGATGCCGAGCTGTTCGAGCGCTTGCGGGCACTCCGCAAGGAGATTTCGACCGAGCTGGAGATGGCGCCGTACATGGTCTTCTCCGATAAGGCCCTGCGCGGTCTGTGCCGCCTGCGCCCTCAGACGCGCGACGAGCTTATCCGGGTCAATGGCATTGGCGAGAAAAAAGCCGATGCCTTTGGCGAGCAGTTTATGGCGGCGATTGAAGAGTTTGAATCCGAGCATGCACGGGATGGAGCGTAACGATGGTAGCCGATAGCAAGACCGACCGTACTGACGTGTCCGCCGTGCCGCTGTACCAGCAGGTTATGGACGACCTAAAGGGCGAGATCGCGCGCGGCGTGTACGCTGCCGGCTCGCGCATTCCTTCCGAGATGGAGCTCGCGAAGTCCTACGGCGTGGGGCGCATTACCGTGCGTCGCGCCATTGAGGAGTTGTCGCGCGCGGGATATCTCAACCGTCAGCAGGGGAGGGGCACGTTTGTGTGTGCGCCCAAGCTCAAGCGCAAGATTGTCCAGAAAGGCGACGTCCAGAGTTTTACCGAGGCCTGCGCTGCCAACGACATGGCGGCCGGAGCGCGCCTGGTGTCGCGCACGGTGGTTGCGGCGACGCGCGAGGACGCGGCGTTTTTTGGCGTGGAACCCGGCTGCGAGCTCATCGTGGTCGAGCGCGTGCGCACGGCCGATGGCGTGCCCGTCATGCTCGAGAACAACGCCTTTGTGCTGGCCGACCATCCCTATCTGCAGCAGCTTGCCGACGAGGACCTCGCCGACAATTCGATTTTTGCGCTCGTTGCCGTGCATTCGGGCCGCGCACCGCTCAAGTCCGATCCCTGTACCGTGGAGATCGCGCTCGCCGATGCTCAGACGGCCCCGCTGTTGGAGGTGCCGGTCGGCGAGCCGCTCTTTTATATGGAGGCGTACTTTACCGATGCGGACGAGCGGCCCTTGCTGCTCGGGCGCCAAAAGATCGTGGGTTCGCGCTACGTGTTCGACATCTAACGTCCATAGATAGAACAATACAGAACAAGTTTGGTGAAATGAATTCACCTGCGACAGCTTGCGTGCTATAAATAGGACAACATAGAACGACCGCAGGTACGAGCTGTCGTCGCTCAAAGCCGCCACACAGGGAGGAATGTCACCGTGAACGCACACGATCTGGTTCAGGAAATTATCGAGCGCAAGGGTAAGATCGAGAATGTCTTTTGGATCGCCTGCGGCGGTTCGATGATTGACCTTATGCCGGCCAATGAGCTGCTCAAGCGCGAGGCAACCACGTTTACCTCGACGGTCTACACGGCGCGCGAGTTTTGCCTTATGGCCCCCAAGAGCCTAGGGCCGAAGTCACTCGTCATCGCCTGTAGCCACAGCGGTAACACGCAAGAGGTCGTCGACGGCTGCGAGATGGCGCTGGCCGCCGGTGCCGAGGTCGTGACTATGACTGACTACGCGGGCTCCAAGATCGATAACGGCAAGTGGACCACCTGGGTTTACCCGTGGGGCAAGGGCGAGTCGCAGGCCGAAGTTCCGCAGGGCATCGGCGCTCTGATCGCCGCCGAGCTGCTCGACCAGCAGGAGGGCTACGAGGCGCTCGCCGACATGTACGCCGGCCTTAAGCAGATGGACGCACTGCTGCCCGCTGCCCGCGAGAAGGTCAACGCCGAGTTGGGCGATCGCTTTGCCGAGCTCTGCCAGCAGCACAAGTTCTTCTATATCCTGGGCTCCGGCCCCAACTTTAGCCAGACCTACGCCATGGCCATCTGCTCGCTCATGGAGATGCAGTGGCAGCACTGCTGCTACATCCACTCCGGCGAGTATTTCCACGGTCCCTTCGAGGCTACCGAGCCCGGCGTGTTCTACTTTGTGCAGCTTGGCGCTGGCGAGTGCCGCCCCATGGAGGAGCGCGCACTGGCATTTCTCAACACGCACACCGATACGGTCATGGTGCTCGATGCGCTTGAGTACGGCGTGGGCGAGGTGCCTGCCAGCGTGCGTTCGTACCTGGAGCCGATCTTCTTCTATGCGATGAGCTGTGAGCTGCGCGCCGCCCGCGGCAAGGTATTTGACCACAGCCCCGAGGTTCGCCGCTACATGGGCGTCGAGCAGTACTAGGTAACGGGGAACGCGATTTTTCATGACGGGGCCTTCGCCAAGCGCGGGCCCCGTTTGCGTCACGGCGCCCCTTTCTATTTGTCGAAAAACGAAGTCAAATACTTTTCCCGAGAAGTGAACGACCTATTTTGGACCCCCGAAGCATCGACATTTTTTGACGCCAAAACAGCAGGAAAATCTTAATGAAACTGCAGGAAATGGTCTCCACAAAGTGCCGATGCTTCGGGGGCTCGTTTTTGCTCGTTCACTTCTCGGGAAAAGTATTAGACCTAAATCTGCAAGCGTGTCGCGTGAGTCAAAAAGCGGGCCACGCCGGTGGGTTTCCGGCGCGGCCCGCTTTACATTGTGTCCGTATGAGTGAGTTGTCGCATCAACCGGCGGACTACTTGGCGTCGTAGGCCTCGGCGTCCCACCAGTCGAGCTGGGCGATGTTGTCGCGGATGTGCTGACAGCTCTTGTGGAAGCCCTCGAGCTCGTGCTCGGAAAGGTCGAGCGTGTAGACCTCCTCGACGCCCTCGGCGCCGATCACGCACGGCAGGGAGGTAAAGATGCCCTCCTCGCCATATTGGCCGGTCATAAGCGTAGAGGCCGAAAGCACGGCGTGCTCGTTGTGCAGCACGGCGGCGCAGACGCGCGCTGCGGAGTTGGCAACGGCGTACTCGGTGCACTGCTTGCCGGCGTAGGTCACATAGCCGCCCTTGCGTGCGAGCTCCTCGACCTCCATGTGGTCGAAGGCGTACTTGTCGGGGTTCTCGGCCTGAAGCTCGTTGAGGCTCTTGCCGGCGATGGTTGCGGCCTTAAAGGCGGCCAGCTGGCTAAAGCCATGCTCGCCGATCATGTAGGCGTCGATGGACTTGGGGCTCACCCCGACCTTCTTGGAGATCTCGGTGCGCAGGCGGGCAGAGTCCAGGCCACAGCCCGAGCCGATGATCTTCTTGGGATCGTAGCCGGTCAGGTGCCACAGCTCGGTGCACACGACGTCGCAGGGGTTGGAGATGCTCACGAAGATGCCGTCGAAGCCGGCATCGACGATGCGCTTGGCAAAGGTGCGGGCGGCGTCGGTGGTAAAGAACAGCTCGCCGTCGCGGTTGCCAGCGGCCAGTGCGACCTTGCCGGCGGCGTTGACGATGACGTCGCAGCAGGCCAGCTCCTCGTAGTGGTCGTAGCAGTTGACGATCTTGGTGTTGTACGGAACAAACGAAAGGGAGTCGCGCAGGTCCTGGACCTCGGACGTCACCTTTGCCTCGTTGATATCGCAGAGGTACAGCTCATCGGCAATGCCCTGCATGAGCAGGCTGTTGGCGACATGTGCTCCTACGTGGCCCTGGCCGACCACACCGATCTTACGCGTCTGGTACATATTCATATCCTTTCGGCCGAGTTTTTCGCATCGAACCATTGTAGCGTCCTGCTGCCACTTTGCTAGGCTAAAGCGCCGTAGATTTTTGGGACATGCCTTAATCTCTACTTTTGGAGTGATTTGGGCCGCTGACGGTGTCTCGGGGCGATGCACTCGCGCGGATGGGGCCGCTCGTTGTACCATAGCTGCAACTGACTCGTAAGGAGCATCCATGCCCATTCGCATCCCCGACGCCCTCCCTGCCGCCGCGCAGCTCGAGAGCGAAAACATCTTTGTCATGACCGAGTACCGCGCGCTGCACCAGGACATCCGTCCGCTGCGCGTGCTCATCCTCAACCTCATGCCAACCAAGATCGCCACCGAGACGCAGATCATGCGCAAGCTCTCCAACACGCCGCTGCAGGTAGAGGTGGACCTGCTACGCACCAAGACGCACGAGGCCACGCACGTGAGTGCCGGCCACCTGGAGACGTTCTACCGTACGTTCGACGACATCCGCGATATCCACTACGACGGCCTGATCATCACGGGCGCGCCGGTGGAGCAGATGCCGTTCGAGGAGGTCGACTACTGGCCCGAGCTCTGCCAGATCATGGATTGGTCCACCACGCACGTGCACTCTACGCTGCATATTTGCTGGGGCGCACAGGCAGGGCTCTACCATCATTACGGTATCCAGAAGTGCGACCTGCCGGCCAAGGCGAGCGGCGTGTTTGAGCATTATCTGGTGAAGCCGCAAAGCCCGCTGGTCCGCGGCTTTGACGACCGCTTCTATGCCGTGCATTCACGCAATACCGATGTGCGCCGCGAGGACGTGGAGGCCGAGCCGCAGCTTGAGGTCGTGGCCGTATCAGACGAGGTGGGCCTGTACATCGTCAAGTCGACCGACAGTCGCCGCTTCTTTGTCTTTGGCCATCCCGAGTACGATACCGACACGCTGCGCCTGGAGTACGAGCGCGACGTGAAGCGCGGGCTCAACCCCCAGGTGCCGGCGCATTACTTCCCAGGTGACGACCCCACCGCCGAGCCGCGCAACGTCTGGCGCAGCCAGGCCCAGCTGCTCTACACCAACTGGCTCAACTACTACGTCTACCAGACCACGCCCTACGACCTGGCCCGCGCCGGCGAGGAGCACTAGGCTACGGCCGCGGTTGCGGTTGCGGTTGTGGCTGCGGCTGCGGCGTGACGAGCGTGGATTTTCGGATGCCCATCTTGCGGGTGCGATACAACGGCGGTTAGGCGCTGATGATGTGGGGTAGCGGCAGGTCGTGGGTGTCGGTGGGAACGTGGTCGACACGCTGCTCGTCAAAGGCGATGCCGATGATTTGGCATGCGGGCGAGATCGTGGGCAGGTAGCGGTCGTAGCAGCCGCCGCCGTAGCCCAGGCGCGCGCCGGTGTGGTCGAAGGCTACGAGCGGCACGACGATCATATCGAGCGCCTCGGCAGGCACGATAGGAAAACGGCTGCTGTCGACGTCCGTGGCTGCGAAGGCCCGCGTAGGGTGGGCGATAAACGGGGCCTCGGACGCATCGCCGGCAGCAACTGCCCGCATGCACATGCGCTGGCCACAAGCCACGGTGTCAGCTGCCGAGAACATGCACGGATAGGCCACGCGCCAGCCGTGTTTTGCGGCCGCTGCGGCAAACGCGGCAGGGTCGACTTCGGAGCCTATGGCGGCATAGGCGGCAACGGTGCGCGGGGCCACGGGACCCGAGACGCCCAGCAACTCAACGAGCCGCGCGCATACAGCAGCAGACTTTGCCGTCCGCATATCCAAATCTAGAGCGTCGCGCCGGGCAATTACCGCCCGCCGCAACTCGGCCTTATCCATCCCGGCCCCTCTCTCAAACCTGCCAAAAAGGGACAGGTTTATTTTGGTAGGTTTTATCTGGTCAAATGACGAAACCACCACGCAAACCATCGCAAGGGGAGCAGTTCATGGACACCTTCGTGGGTTTTGACGAAGAGTGGGTGTTCGCGGCGGTGTGTCTCGATCTGTAACAGTAACTCGGCAAAATCGGGCCTAGATGTTACAGATTGAGACAAAGGGCCGGCGTCATCCGAAAACGTCTCGATTTGTAACATCTGGAGCCAATATTGCTGCCTAGATGTTACAGATTTAGACAAACTGGTGTGACGGGCTGAGCTGCCCCGCCCAAGCAGCGGCAAAAGAAAAGGTAGATTTTCAGGCATGTCCCAAAAAACTACCTTTGCTGTGCGTTAGCCCAGCAGGTCGATGACGTTGAAGCCGGCGTTGCTCTTGGCGATGACGTCTCGGCCGCCAAAGACGCAGGTGGGCGAGACGGCTGCGATGCGCGTCACGTCGGCGCCGAGCGAGCGCAGCTTACCGGGCGTGGCGGCGAGCATCTGGGCGCGGCGCTCCTCGCGTGCATGCGGATCGAGTCCGGCCAAGTAGGTCGTGTTGCGGCGTTTGGTGAGCGCGTACGGCTTCACCGGTGCGTCCATGCCGCTCACGCAGCTCACGATAAAGCCCTCAAAGGCGGCCACGTCGGGCTCAAAACTGCCGAGCCATTCGCCTGCGCGCGCCACGCGCTCAATCGAGGGGTCGATTGCCGGGTCGCGGTAGGTGTAGAACGCGGCCTGACGCTCGCCTGCCGCGCGGAATCCGCAGCCGTACGCCCCGCCCTTCACGCGGATCTCGTTCCACAGGTAGTCGTAGGAGAGCGCGTTGGCGGCAACCGCCCAGGCGCCCGTCACGTCAATGCCCAGGCGACGCGGGTCGCATGCGCTTGCCGCAAAGCAGATGTCGCTGGGGATGACAAAAGCCTCGTGGCGGTCGCACGGCGTCGGCACCACGAGCGTGTCGCGGCCGGCAACAGCACCGTCGCTCGCGCCCAACCCCAGGTCGCCCGCGGCGGCCCAGTACGTGTTAAAGTCCTCATCGCTGCCGGTAAAGCTCGCCAGACAGCCATCAGACACAAAGATGCGGCCTGCCAGCTCGGCAAGCTTGGCGCGCAGATCGTCCAGGCGCTCGTCAAAGTGGTCGAGCAGATCGCGCAGGAACAGGTAGAAGTCCACGCCCGAAAGCTGCTCGCGCACCACGGCCGAAGGCGAGCTGTAGCTCATCGCGCGACCGAGCGCCGCCGAGTGACCGTTGTTAATGAAGCCCTGCTCAAGCCCAATGCGAATCTGCGTGAGCACGTCGCGCACGCGGTCGGCGTCGGCATCGAACAACAGCGTGCTCGACCACACCTCGCGCGGCAGGCTTGCCAGCGCATCGATCTTTTCGGACAGGGCGCCGGCGCTCACCAGCAGGTAGGGGCGCACGCCGTCCACGTCGGGCTGGGTCATGACCTCGGTCGTAAAGCTCAAAAAGCCCAGCTTGCCGGCGATAAGGTTGTCGAGCTCCTCGGCCGAGTGCTCGCTCGTGGGCAACTGCTTGAACAGGCGGCAGAGCAGGGTCACATAGGGCAGGTCTTCAAACGCGACGCAGCTCAGGTCGAAATACTGCATGGCGTAGGCCAAGCGGTTGGTGGGGATGCCGTGGCGCAGGCAGGGGATGGGCGCGGTCGTGTCCACGACCAGCGGCGGCTCGGGGCGCGCCTCGCCAATGTCGGACACGCGCAGGCGTGGCAGCGTGGCCTTGGCCTCGGGCGTGTCATCCGCCTCCTGCGCGGCGCGCAGCGCAGCCGTGCGCTCGACCACATCGGCCAGCTCGGCATCGGTCATGGTATCGCGCTTGGCTGCCAGCTCGGCAGCCTCGGCACTCTCCGCACCCTCGGCGGCATCCACCGGCACCAGCTCGACCAGCGCCATGTGGTCGTTTTCCAGCACGAGCTCGCGCAGCAGGTCCTCAAAATAGCTGCCGTCCAGCTCGCCGCGCAGCTCCTCGTACACCGGGCCGTATTTGAGCGCCAGCGTCGCGGCGTCGTCATCGTAGAGCCAGGTGCTCAGCGCGTCGCACGCAATGGCCACGCCGTCGGCGATACCGTAGTCGCGCTGGCGCAGGTCGTATTCGTTGCTGCTGATGATGGCCTCCAGGCGCTCGCGCGGAACGCCGTGCTCGCACAGGTGGCGGCAGGCATCCTGGAACACGCGGCGCAGCTCGCGCGCCACGCCGGGCTGAGCGTTTTGCAGCATGATGAGCTCGTAGGGCTGCAGGCTCTCGGCCGCGGTGTAGCTCACCACGTTGCCGCCCAGGCCGGCGGCCAGAATGGCCTTCTTAACCGGCGCCTCGTTGGAACCCAGCAGTGCCTCGAACAGGATGTCCGCCGCGATCGTGCGCTTGCGGTCGAGCGCGCTGCCCAGCACAAGACCCAGGCCCACCAGGGCGTTCTCGGGTGTGGTTGCCATCTCGACACGCTTGTACTCGCAGGTCACGGGCGCCTGCACGACCAGCGGATTGGGCGCCAGCGTGGACGGGTCCTCGCCGGCGGCGACGGCTGCGTCCATGCGGCGGCTCGCGGCACTCGGCTGCGACAGATAGCGCTCGTCCAAAAAGGCCAGTGCACGGTCCAGGTTCAGGTCGCCGTAGAGCGTGATGTAGGAGTTGGAAGGATTGTAGTGGCGCGCGTGCGTGTCCAGGAACTGCTCGTAGGTGAGCGCAGGGATCGCGCGCGGGTCGCCGCCGCTCTCGTGCGCATAGGCGGTGTCGGGATAAAGCGCGGCGTTGACGGCATCGTCCAGCACGCTCATGGGGTCGGACAGCGCGCCCTTCATCTCATTGAAAACCACGCCGTTATAGCGTAGCGTTCCCTCGCGCAGGCTTGCGGAACTGCCGTTGCCCTCGCCCTCGGCGCCCTTCGGCAGGTCCAGCTCGTAGTGCCAGCCCTCCTGCTCAAAAATGGTGGGCTTGGTATAGATGGCCGGGTTGAACACCGCGTCCAGGTACACGTCCATCAGGTTGTACAGATCCTGCTCGTTGGTGGTGGCAACGGGGTAGATGGTTTTGTCGGGGTAGGTCATGGCGTTGAGGAACGTCTGCATGGAGCTCTTGATCAGGTCGACGAACGGCTCCTTGACGGGAAACTTGGCCGATCCGCACAGCACCGAGTGCTCGAGGATATGGAACACGCCGGTGGAATCGGCCGGCGGCGTCTTAAAGCCAATGGCAAAAGCCTTGTTTTCGTCGTCGCACGCCAGGTACAGCAGGCGAGCGCCCGAGGCGGTGTGGCGCAGCACGTAGGCGTCCGAGTCGAGCTCGGGCACGGTCTCGCAGCGCTCGACGGCAAAGCCGTGACAGGTGGTGCCGGGCACCAGCAGCGCGGCGGCAGCGGCGCGCGGGTCGGTTAAGGTGGTGGGCATATGCAGTCTCCTTTGACGCCCCAGCGGGGGCGAATCGAGTCGAATCCTCGTGAGTATACCCATATGGGGCCGCGGCTCTGCGGCGAACTGGAGACGATGCCGGCGGATTGGGCGAAGGCCCTGCGTGACCGCCGCGCGAGCGTGGATATTCGGACACACGAGCGCGGATTTTCGGACCGTCCATCACTCATGCATTTCTCATTTCTCACTCATCTCTAATACGAGAGATAACAGAAAGACGAGAGATGAATATGAGAGATAACTGAGCAGCAAAGAGACAAGAAATCACGGTATTGTCTCAATACTGATTGTTCTACCAGCAAAAACATGTTTAAATGAAACAGATGGTAGATATCTTATCTCTCATCTTTCACTCATCTCTAATACGAGAGATAACAGAGAGACAAGAGATAATTACGAGAGATAACTGAGAGACGAAGGAAATCTATTCGCGGCATTCTCCGCCGGACCGAGCGAAAGGACGTGCAGATGAACGAGAACGAACTGATCGGTCTGCTCGAGTCTTTAAGGCGCATGGGCTCGGACGATCTTAGCGTCGAGGTCAAGGAGAGCGCCACGACGCTTTCTCGCGACGTATGGGAAACGGTTAGCGCATTCGCGAATACCGCCGGCGGAATTATCGTGCTCGGCGTGAGCGAGCGCGCGGGCTTTGTCCCGGTTGAGGACTTTGAGACCGAGAAGGTGCTCAACCAATTTGTCGCAGGCATGGGTGATGCCGGCGGTCGCGGAAAACTGGCCAATCCGCCCAAATACACTATTGAGCGCGTGGAGCTTCGGGGCACCGTGGTTCTCGTTATCACGATTGAGGAGCTCGACCCGTCGAGCAAGCCCTGCTATGTAATAGAACGCGGCGCCCAGGGCGGCAGCTACAAGCGCATTGATGACAAAGACGTGCCACTTTCATCGACCGAGGTTTTGGCACTGTCGTCATACGAGCGGACGAGTCCTAGCGATCGCGATGCAGTGCCCGGCGCGGTTGCAGGCGATCTTGACGAGGCACTGGTCGATCGCACGATAGAGCGTGCTTTCTCGCTGACACCTCGGGCAATGCGCGGCGCGCCGGACAAGAAAACGAAGCTGGAGCGCCTGAATTTCCTCGACTCCCAGGGCAAAGTTACTAAGGCCGGGCTCCTGGCTGCGGGTGCCTATCCTCAGCAGTTCTATCCTAAGCTCTTTATCGATGTGGCGGTCTATGCCGGAACGCAGAAGGGCGCGGCGGGGTCGTTGAGGTTCATGGACCGTACGATCTGCGAGGGAACGTTGGGCGAAATGATCTCGGATGCCGTCGCGGCAGTCGCCAAGAATTTGCGGCGAACCTCGACGATCCAAGGCGTCTCGCGTGTCGACTCGCTGGAGATTCCCGAGGAGGTCCTGCGCGAGGCAATCGCCAACGCCGTAATCCACCGAGAATACGGGGATCGGTTCTGTGGACAATCGATTGCCGTCGACGTCTTTGACGATCGTGTCGAGGTGACGAATCCTGGCGGCCTATACGGAGGAAAGACTCGCGAGAACTTGTTTGACGGCAGCTCCCGGTGCCGCAACGCGACGCTCATGAAACTCATGTCGATTGTTCCGCTGCCGGATGGCGCAGGTTCGCCGGCTGAGGGCAATGGCTCGGGCATTCCGATGATGATCGACGCCATGTGTGCTCATGGTTTGGCCGAGCCCCTGTTCTGCCCGGGATTCGATCGGTTCAAAGTGGTTCTCTATCGCTCAAAGGTCGAGCCGGTCGACCACGGCGGTGACTTAATTGTGGCGGCACTTAAGCGTTGCGGTGAGCTGGGTACGCGCGAGTTGGCGGAGCACACAGGGCTCACAATTTCCCAGGTTAGGTCGCGCGTCAACACACTCATTGCTCAAGGCGAGCTTGAGCCCACAGCGCCGGCGACGAGTCGCAACCGCAAGTATCGACTGTCGGAGCGTGCGGAATAAATGCGCCAGCGGACGAGGTGACCCAATAATCGACTCTCGATTGGCGCCCGCTAAGGTAAGGCGGTTGTTGCCCAGTCGACGGCGAAGTTAAAAATCCGGCTTACGCTGGCATAGTCCCGAACCCATCCATCAAGAACAGCCTAAGAACCAGCTTGATGGCATATCCCGGTTTGACTTCTGCCGCGTCAAAGACGTGGCGCTCGGCGAGCTCGCTGCAGTATGCGTAGATATCGCGGATAAGGTCCGCGCCCGAAAGCGTAAACATGTAGCCCGCGTCCGAAAGCGCATTGGGCGCGGCGGGCAACTTGGCCATGTGGCAGAACGTCTGCAGGTCGGGCGCCATAACATTCTGGTAGTCGAGGTGGCCGCTGGCATCCTGTGCGGCAAGCTCCAATTGGCGCACAGAATCCAGCGCCGCCGCTAACACAAAGCTCGGCGTAGGCGCATTGACGTCCTGAGTGGTCGCCACAAGCCTGCCCGCCGCCTGCGTGACAAGCCAAGCGACCTCGCGCTGGCAGCGCACGGCCTTGCGCGTAACCGGCTTGATGGACGAAGAAGAAACGCTTCCCTTAGGCGGATTCGAAGCAGCCACAAAACCCTCCCATGAACAATCCGGCCCAATAAGCCCGGATGAAACACGTGCTACATCAGTATACAGGGGAGTGGGATGGAAAAAACGGAGTCGACAGCGTGAACTGCCGGCTCCGGATTGCTTGCCTTAGAGGCCATACACTTCGACCATAGCTTCACCAATACGGTGGGGCACGCCGGTGACGAGTGCGTTGCCCATGCAGAAGGCTCGATGGCCGTCAGTCATGCCCGTATCGGTCCAGCCTTTCGGGAATCCCTGAAGCTGATCGAGCTCGTCGGGAACAAGACGGCGGAAACGGCCATCGGGACATTCGATGACGTGCTTGAAGCGGCTCGCTCCCGTGCCGCCTTCTCCTGTGAGGATGGTGCGGCTCGGCTTGTCGGTGGCATCCGGGAAGCTCATGGCTCCCTCGGAATACGTGTACGTAAAGCCTGTCTTCTTGTTAGTGCGCTCTTCGCGCTTGCTGCCCTTAAGGTAGCGCCAGTCGGGAAGCTTTTCGTCGGAGATGTAGAACTGCTCCGGGACATCAGCCTCGTCGACAAGCACGTCGCCAAGCACGTGGCGCTCACCGTGATAGTCTTCGGCAAAGGCGCAGGTCAGAACATGACAGCCCTGCATGACGCCGGCATTCTTGAATTGAGAGGTCTTTTGGCCGACGCCAAAACGAGTTGAGTTCTCGTAGGGGTCGGGTAAAACGTCGAGCTCGGACATCTCGTCGGGATAGATGGCGGGGAAGGCTTTAGCCATGACGCCGTTGTGCATGCGATCAACGAGATCAACCCTGCCAGCGTCCTTTTCGCAGAAGATATAAACACGCTTGCGACGCTGGGGGAAACCGTATTCGGCAGAGTTGACCACGCGCCATTCGACCGTGTAGTCGAGGTCGGCAAGACAGCTTAGGATAATGGCGAAGTCGCGACCGCGTTGAGACGCGGGCGATTTGAGCAGGCGGTCGACGTTTTCGAAGAGGCCGAACTTGGGTTCCTTCATCTCGAGGAAGTGATAGATGTCCCACCAGAGGACACCCTTCTTGCCCTCGATGCCGTGCGCCTGATTGAGAGGACGCGCGACAGAGTAGTCTTGGCAGGGAAAGCCACCGACGACCATTTGCACATCGGGGATTTTAATTTCGCCGGCTTCAGCCTGCTCCAAGACCTTATTGATATCTTCGTTGACAACGGAATCTTCGCCAAAGCGGTCCATGTAACAACGTGCCGCAAACTGACGCGCCTTGGTTCCGGGCGGTTCCCACTGATTTGCCCAAATGGTGCGGAAGGGGCCGGCCGGTTTCATATAGAAATTGGGATAACGAGGGTCGGCATAGCCTTCGAGGCCCAGACGAAATCCGCCGACGCCAGCAAAAAGCTCGGCGATTTTGACCTCTGACATACTCACTCCCCCAAATCGCTGCAAATGCAAAGATCAAGGGTACAGAAATCGGGTTGCAAATGGACGATCCCCAGGGGATCTTCACGGTATAACCCGAATTTACAGTAGCATACATATTAGATCGTGTCTTATTTCGAGAGGATTTGCCATGTCCAAGAAGCACCTCGATTTCAAGCGCATGCTTGACGATACTGATTTTTCTGACCCCTCAAGCATCGAGCGCTATGCTGCCAATCTCGACGGGATGACGTTTCGCGATATTCTTGAGCTTGGCATTGCTCCGGAGGGGGAGAGCGCGCCCAAGGACTTTGGGTCTAAGAAGTACAAGGGCGGTATGGGAACCCTGATCGAGGAGCGTTACTTTGGCTACAAGGCCAACAGCGACGACCGGCCGGACTTTCCCGAGGCCGGTGTCGAGCTCAAGGCAACGTGTTTTGACGTACTTAAAGACGGTCGTAAATCTGCCGGTGAACGTCTTGTCTTGACGATGATTCCCTACGACCGTCCCGTTTCGCTCGACTACGACAGCTCGCATCTCAAGACCAAGCTCAGCAATATCCTGCTGATTTACTACGGCCGCGATCGCTCTATCGACAAATACGACCAGCGCATTGAGCGTGCGGTCATGGTTCGACTGCCCGAAGAGGATATGAAAATCATTCGCGCCGACTACGAGAAGATCATTTCTTATATTCAGGATGGCCGTGCGGACGAGCTTTCAGAAGGCATGACGACTTATCTGGGTGCTTGCACGAAGGGCGCAACTGAGGCCACGATGTGGGCGGACCAGTATTATGAGTACTTCAATACCGATACGGGTGAGATTGAGCACCATCGCGCAAAGCGTCGCGCCTTTTCCCTCAAGCGCTCGTATATGGACTATGTGCTCCACACTTATGTCCTCGGTGCTCCGCGAGTCGGGGAGAGCATTGTTCAGGACGATGGCAAGTCTATCGATTTCGAAAGTTACGTAACTGGACTTATCGAGCAACACTATGGCGAAACTGATCGCCAGATTGCGGAGCAATACGGGTTGGAGTACACGGGCAATAAGGCGCAGTGGACAACGCTCGTCTATCGTATGCTCGGAATCAAGAACAATGCTGCCGAGGAATTCGTCAAGGCAGGCATATCCGTCCGAACCGTTCGAGTTAACAACAGGGGGCACATCGAACAGGCTATGTCGTTCCCACCGTTTGAGTTCAAGCGTTTGATCGAGGAAGACTGGGAGACGTCGCCTTTTCATGCGTGCCTTGAGACCAATCGCTTCTTCTTCGTTGTGTTTCGCGAGGACCACGATGGCGTGCTGCGTCTCGACCGTTGTTTGTTCTGGGCGATGGGAGAAAACGAAATCGAAGGCCCTGCGAAAGCTTGTTGGGATGAGACGCGAAAGGTTATACGTGAGGGCATTGAGCTCAATCCGTATCGGGATGCGAGCGGAAAGCTCAAAGTGACTAACAATCTGCCCGGTATGGCGGACAATCCAGTTGTTCACGTTCGTCCGCATACGTCAAAAGCGGCTTACAAGTTTGCCGATGGAACAGAGGTCGGTGACATCGCAAGGAATGCTTACGAACTGCCCGACGGGCGTTGGATGACGAAGCAATCGTTCTGGTTCAACAAGGGCTACCTGGAGCATATTCTGGGGCTGTAGCGTTTCGAGATTATTTAACAATCAGCCCCTGCTCCTCGATACCTCGATGTCGTCTCTACAAATAAACCCCCTCACCGAGCTTCTTGTGGAACTTGGCGTGATGGTCGCGTGCCCAGGTAAAGAGTGCCTGGTCAAAATTGGTATGCGTGGCCGGAACGCCAAAGACGCCGGCAACTTCGACGCGCACAAACTCCAGTGCCGGCAGCTTGTTGATGGCAGTGAGGGCAAACGGGGACGTGGGTTCTTCGAACAGATAGCGGCTGCCTTGCAGCGCGTCGCAACTGGTGCACGTGTTGCCGAGCGATGGGGCTTTGGAGGCTCGCGCGCCTACGGGCTTGTAGCCGCAGCGCTTAGAAAGATAGTCGCGGATCTCGCCCGGCACGCAGCCAATAGCGGGAACAATGGCGAGCGCGTTGGCATTGGTCGTGTCGATGGCAATGTGCCCGGCCTTGTTGGGTGCGTGCGCGATGGCGATGCCCTCGCCGTCATCGGCTCGATAGGGAATGCCGAAGGCCGCGACCGAGGTCTCTTTGTGGCATTTCCAGCATTCGCGCTTGCCCAGTACTAGATATATATACGGCGCAGAGGGGTCGGATCGGTCAACACCGGGCAGCCACTCGGCAAAGGGTTCGGGGTTGACGCCGCTGGGTACATACCAGATCTTCTTGGTCCGGTCCCATTTGGCGCCCAGCGCCTTGGCTTCTTCTTTGCGCGAAAAGGGAACATCGAGCTCGGTGCGCATGGTGGCTCCTTGGTGCTACAGGTGTAAGTGGCTCAAGGATACCGCAGGGTGTGGACGTTGTGGCGTTTTGCCGAGAAGCCGCGGTGCGGACTGGTTGGTTACGCCTTGGATAAACTGGCAAGTAGATGGTCGGCTTTTGGCCAGTTGGGCGGCAACCTTGCCAAAAGCTTGACGGATTGCGGTTTGGGCATCGGCGAATGAACACTTTGGCGCACCTCGGCGAAAAAACCGCCGGTCGTTTGTCGGAAACTTAACAGAACCGCCAGCCGCCGCCGGCGTGCGTGCTATCTTCGCGCCATGAGGTACTTTATCGTTTCACATAACGCCGCATTGGCGCTGTTGGCGCACATGCCGAACCCCCGCTTTGGGGATTCGGAGCCAGAGGTCGTGTCGATTGCAGGTGCCTGTGCGCTCTTGGATCAAGAAGCGCAGGAGGTTATCGATCGCTATGACCTGGGGATCGAAACGCTGGATTTGCTGGTGCCGTCGCGCGCCGGCCGTCGGCAGAGCAAGCATGTTAAGACGCATCTGTGCACCAACGAGCTCCCGGCGGGTTCGTTTATCTCGCTGGGCCACTGGATGGGCGACCTTGATGCGTATGTGTGCTCTCCCGAGCTGGTGTTTTTGCAGGCTGTGCACGATGGCGATGTGGCAGCGGCCGTCTATGCCGGCTATGCGATGACATCGGATTACCGGCTGGATAACCTTGCTCCCGGTGGGGTAACAGGCAGGGATGCGGGCATGCGCGATAGCAGGCTCACGACTAAGGAGCTCATCGCGGCGTATATCGAGAAGTCACCCAAGGTGAGGGGTATCGCGAAGGCAAAAGCGCTGCTTGCATATGTGATCGAGGGGTCGCGCTCTCCGAGGGAGTCGGGGCTCTGCATGTTTATGTCGCTGCCTGCGCGCTACGGCGGGTATGCATTGGGCAAGGCCGAACTTAACAAGAAGGTCTTCATTCGCGATGGATACAATGACGGACGCGATCACAAGCTTCGCGTGTTGGAGCGCACACCCGACATAACGCTTACGGCTAAAGTCGAGGTGGGCATGGATAAAGTAAAGGCCGGGCTGCTGCCAGAGGTGCTGACCGCGATGGTCGATTACGACAGCGATGCCATTCATGACGGACGCGAGAAGATTTACAAGGATGCCGAGCGCCGCAACGAGTTGGAGCTGTTGAGCGGCGTGGCACACTTCACCGTGACGACTGAGCAGGCAAATGACTACGACAAGCTCATCCGGCTGTGCGAACGCATCCGACGGAAGCTGCACCGGAACAAGCGACCCATTTTTAACAAGCCCATGAGCGAGGAGCAGCGATACTTTGCCCTCAAGCGCGTCGAAGCGAAGCGGTTTAAGCTTTGGCAGGCCGTAATCGAGGCGCGTCAACATTGGTAGGGGCGGTTGCTGGGCATGGGACCAAGGGCCTCATTGTCAGGTCTAATACTTTTCCCGAGAAGTGAACGAGTCAAAACGGACCCCCGAAACATCGACACTTTTGGTGGCTTATTTCCTGCGGTTTTATCATTGGAATCCTGCGGTTTTGGCTGTAAAAAGTGTGGATGCTTCGGGGGTCCAAATAAGGTCGTTCACTTCTCGGGAAAAGTATTAGACCTGGTTATGGGAAGGCTGTCCGGATGTGGCCGCGAGGCTTGCGAAGGCCAGATCGGGGCGGTCGCCAAGGCTGTTTGGGTGATTTTGGGGCTGGTTGGGGCGGTCGCCGGGGTTGTCTGGGCGACTTTGGGTGTGGCAGGGGTAATTGCCGGCGATACCGAAGCAACTTGGGGTCTGCCGGGATGATTGCCGGTTATGTAGAGGCGGTATCAGCCTCGATTGGGATGGTTATTGGGGCTGCCGAAGCGGTTTTGGGTGCCACGGCGCCCTTTTGGCTTAGCATATAAAACAAAACAGCCCAGAGGCATAGCCTCTGGGCTGCGAACATTTGGTGGGCGTTAGAAGATTTGAACTTCTGACCTCTTCCGTGTCAGGGAAGCGCTCTCCCCCTGAGCTAAACGCCCGATCAAGGGTGCGCAAGTGCGCAAGGGATAATATAACGGAGCTTGAACTCGGTGGCAAGAATATTTTTTAAAATCGCTAACGTTGTGGAATCAAAGGGCTTTGTCGCGCCCATTTTAAAAGAGCTCGCTGCCGCGATTTGGCTATCGCATAATGCAAAGCCGTTGCGATGCCGAACCATGGAAGAGACGTCTGCGGAATTGTCCTACCGATAAGCGGACAAGCCCCCAGCTGGCGCCTTCGCCGTGGTAAGGTAAGCCGAATTGTTTCCAGACTGTTTCGGGGGAGCGGGATGAGCAAAGAGCGTGTCGAGCAGGTCGAAGGCGCAGGGGCTTCGGTGCCGATGACCGATATATCGAACATTGATGTGCCCGAGGGCACCGATGAGCTCAGCCGCAGCACCCGCCGTGCATGGCGCGACCGCCTGAACAGTGCCTCGACGCGCAAGATGATTACGGGCGTTCTGGCCACGCTGGTGGGCGGTTCGTTTTGGGGTTTTTCGGGCACCAGCGCGAGCTTTCTGTTCGACACTTATCACGTTGATACCCTGTGGCTTATGAGTGTGCGCCAGATTCTCGCCGGCCTGCTCTTTATGGTCGTGGTGGTCACGCGCGATCGCGAGCGTCTGGTCAAGCTCTGGACCACGCCTGCCGACCGTAAGCAACTGCTGCTTTTTACCGCTTTTGGCCTGCTGTTCAACCAGTTCTGCTATCTTTCGGCCGTGCGTCTGACCAATGCCGGAACTGCGACGGTGCTTCAGTGCCTGCAGCTGGTCATCATCATGGGCTACACCTGCGTGGTCGATCGCCGCATGCCGCGCGCTCGCGAGGCGATCGGCATTGGTCTGGCCCTGGGCGGCACCTTTTTAATCGCTACCGGCGGTGATCCCACCAGCCTGAGCATCTCGCCGCTTGGCCTGGTTGCGGGTCTTATGTGCGCGGTGAGCGCCGCCTGCATGGCGGTGATTCCCGCCAAGATTCTGCCCGAATACGGCAGCCCCATCGTTACGGGCTCAGCCATGCTCACGGCTGGTATCGTCACCTGCACTATCGTGCAGCCTTGGGCCCATATGCCGGCGCTCGATGCCGCCGGCGTCGAGGCGCTCGCGGTGTTTGTGGTCGTGGGCTCGTTTTTGGCGTACATGCTCTATATGCAGGGCGTCAAGGACATCGGCTCGGTGCGTGCGAGCTTGATCGGAACCGTGGAGCCGGTTTCGGCGACCATCACGAGTGCCGTTATGCTGGGCACGGTGTTTTTGCCGACCGATCTTATCGGCTTTGCCATGATCATCGTGATGATGTTCCTCACGGTGTAGCCTCTGCGGTTGCTATAAAGGATAATAGGCTGGCGGCGCGTTGCTTTGGCGGCGCGCCTTTGTCTATAGAGAGGACCTCTTATGAAGTACTTTGGCACCGACGGATTTCGCGGCGAGGCCAACGTTGGGCTGACCGTAGAGCATGCGTACAAGATCGGCCGTTTTGTGGGTTGGTATTACGGCGCCAACCGCGAGCGCAAAGCACGCGTGATCGTGGGCAAGGACACGCGTCGCTCGAGCTATATGTTCGAGGCGGCGCTGGTGAGCGGTCTGGTTGCGAGCGGTGCGGACGCATATATGCTGCACGTGATTCCAACGCCGGGCGTGGCGCATCAGACCGTGGAGGGCTGCTTCGATTGCGGCATCATGATCAGTGCGAGCCACAACCCGTTTTGCGATAACGGCATTAAGCTGGTCAACAGCGACGGCTTTAAGATGGACGAGGACGTGCTGGAGCTCATCGAGGACTACATCGATGGCAAGAGCGAGGTGCCGCTGGCCACGGGCAACCACATTGGCGCCACGGTTGACTACATGCAGGGTCGCAACCGCTACATCGCCTCGCTCATTGCAAGCGCGAACTTTTCGCTGCAGGGCGTCAAGATCGGCATCGACTGCGCCAACGGCTCGGCGTCCTCGGTGGCCAAGCCGGTGTTCGACGCGCTGGGCGCCGACGTGCGCGTGATTAACGCCGCGCCCGATGGCTTTAACATCAATGTGGACTGTGGCTCTACGCATATGGAGCGCCTGCAGCGCCATGTGGTGGAGCAAGGCTTGGACGTGGGCTTTGCCTACGACGGCGATGCCGATCGCTGCCTGGCCGTGGACGAGCGCGGCCGCGTGGTCGACGGCGACCAGATTCTGTACGTGTGCGGCGTGTATCTTAACAAGCACGGGCGCCTCTCGGGCGGTACCGTGGTGCCGACGATCGCCAGCAACTTTGGCCTGATTAAGTCGCTGGAGCTTGCCGGCCTGAGTGCCGTGACCAGCGGCGTGGGCGACCGCCACGTGTATGCCAAGATGCGCGAGGGCGGCTACAGCCTGGGTGGCGAGCAGACGGGCCATACGATCTTTGGCGATATCGAGCGTACGGGCGACGGCATAATGACCTCGCTGCGTGTGATGGAAGTGATTCGTGCCGAACGCGAGACGCTTTCGCAGCTCGCGGTGCCGTGTAAGCTGCTGCCGCAGGCGCAGGTTGCCGTACGCGTGGCGGACAAGGATGCTGCGCTGGGCAACATGGGCGTGCAGGCCGCCATTGCCGAGGCCGAGGCGTCGCTGGCGGGCGAGGGCCGCGTGCTCGTGCGCAAGAGCGGAACCGAGTCGGTGATTCGCGTTTTGGCCGAGGCCCCCGACCAAGACGCCGCCGACGCCGCCATGAAGCGCATCGCCGCCGCGCTGGAGGCTCTGTAGTTACGCGGTTTTACCAAACCGCGTAACCGCTCGACGCTACAAACGGCCCAAGCGGCAATCTGGCGTTCAATTTCAAGGGCGCGACCAGAAGGTCAGCGCCCTTTCATTTCACGTCACCTTGCTCGCTTGGGGCCGTTTTCGCTGACGTTGCCAAGACATCGACGTCAACATGGTTGGCGTTGGCGATGGCGTGCTGGTCAATCCTTACAGCTGGTACAGCGTGGTGAACTTGTCCTGCAGGTAGCTGCAGTAGTAGCGGGCATCGAATGCCATACCGCACGCGCCCTTGATGAGCTCCGGCGCGTCCTTGGCGCGGCCCCACTGCCAAATGTGCTCGCCCAGCCAAGCACGGACGGGTGTCAGGTCGCCGCTCGCACAGGCGCCGTTAAGGTCGACACCGTCGCGGCACATGGCCGGCACAAACATGGCATCGTAGGCGCTGCCCAGCGCATACGTGGGGAAGTAGCCAAACGAGCCGCCGCTCCAGTGCGTATCCTGCAGGCAGCCGCGCGTGTCGTCGGGAACAGGAATACCCAGGTACTCGTCCATAAAGCGATTCCAAAGCGCGGGGATGTCCTTTGCCGTGGCCTCGCCGGCAAACAGCATGCGCTCAATCTCGTAGCGCACCATAATATGCAGCGGGTAGGTGAGCTCGTCTGCCTCGGTACGGATCAGCGACGGCTGAGCGATGTTCACGGCGCGGTAGAGCGTGTCCTCGTCCACGTTGCCGTAGACCTCGGGCGCGTGACGGCGCAGCACTTCGAGCAGCGGGCCCATAAAAGCGCGACTGCGGCCTACGGTGTTCTCGAAAAAGCGGCTCTGGCTCTCGTGAATGCCCATGGAGGTGCCGCCCTCCAGACACGTGCGCGCGTAAGCGGGGTTCACGCCCAGCTCGTACATGGCGTGCCCCGCCTCGTGGATGATGCTATAGACGTTGGAGATGCAGTCGTCCTCGTAGATGTGCGTGGCGATGCGCGCATCGCCCACCGAGAAGCCCTCGCTAAACGGGTGCTCGGTAAAGGCGAGCGTGGTGTCGTCCAGGTTAAGGCCGACGAGCTTCATCAGGTCGAAGCTCATGGCGCGCTGGGCGGCCTCGGGCACATGCGCGTGCAAAAAGTCGGCAGTAGGCTGCTGTCCGCGCTCGCCGATGGCGTGAACGAGCGGCACGACGGTGGCCTTGACCTCGTCACAAAACGCATCGAAGCTCTTGGCGGAAAGGCCGCGTTCGTACTGGTCGAGCCAAACATCGTATGGGTCGCGCTTGGGGTCCATGAGCTCGGCCTGATGCTTGAGCTGGGCGACGATTCTATCCACGTAGGGCTCAAAGCTCGCCCAGTCGTTGGCCGTCTTGGCCTTGTGCCACACGGCGTCGGCCTCGCAGGTGAGCCTGGTCCAGGCCTCGGCCTCCTCAGTAGGGATAACGCTTGCCTCGCGCTGGTCGCGGCCGAGCACACGGATCTCGTCGAGCAGCTGTGGGTCGTCGATCTTGCCGCCGGCGACGGTCTCGTGTGCCAGCGAGCCTACAAGCTCGACGGACTTTTTGCTGGTCAGGAGCTTGTGATGTTCGCCGGCAAGGGTGCCCATAGCATCGGCGCGGGCCGCAGCGCCGTTGGCGGGGGCAATCGTCGCGCCATCGAACTCGGCAATCTTGAGCAGGTACTCGCGGGTCCATAGTTTGCCTTCGAGCTTGCGGAGCTTCTTGATGCCCTTGCCCGCCTTGGCGTTCTTAGAGGCCTTGGCCACGGCGGCCTTGGCCTTCTTATCGAGTTTCTTTCCCATACCTATATCCTTGATCTCGCAGACCGGACGCCACGGGTGGGCGTGCGGCCAGTTTGCACAGCTATCTGCCTTGTACCCAGTGCGAACAAAACGGAACGCGGCGATATGCTCGCAGAATGTGTTATCCTATAGCCCAATGCGTTGACGGAGAGGGTTTTGCCCGCCGCGTCGCCGGCAAGAGAGGGAAGGCCATGGGCTGCAAGCCTTCCTGCGGTGGCAAGGGCCAAGCGTTCACTCCCGAGCAGCAACCTCAACGGGCGCGCGGCCAGCGGCGGCGAAGCCCCAGTAGGGAAGCCGTGAGCCTCGCGATAAGGGGCATAGAGTGGGCACGGCGGGCCAGACATCCGCCGGGTCAAACAAGGTGGTACCGCGGAATTCAACCGTCCTTGGGCAATGCACATGCCCGAGGACGGTTTTTTGTTACCGAACCGGGCCGCGTTTTCGCAACGCCAGACGGCGGCAGTCGTCCTGGCGAGCGGGGAACGCGAGAGACGAAAGGGAAGACATGAGTCTGATTGATGATCTGGTCAAACTCGAGGAAGAGGCCAAGGAGCTCGTCGCAGGCGCCGACGACGCCGCCAAGCTCGAGGCTGCGCGCGTTGAGCTGCTCGGCCGCAAGGGTCGTATTACCGGCCTGATGCGCATGATGGGCAAGCTCGCCCCCGAGGATCGCCCCGTGATGGGCAAGCGCGCCAACGAGATGCGCCAGCTGATTGAGGGCATGCTCGACGAGCGCACCACCGAGATGAAGGCCGCCGCCCTCAAGCACGCACTGGAGCACGAGGCCGTCGACATCACGCTGCCGGGCATCCGTCCGCAGATCGGCCATCAGCACCTGATCAAGCAGATTATCGAGGAGGCCGAGGATATCTTTAGCGGTATCGGCTACACCGTCGAGTCCGGTCCCATGGTCGACACCTCCTACTACAACTTCACCGCGCTCAACGCCCCCATGGATCACCCGAGCCGCTCGGCCCGCGACACCTTCTATGTGGTCGACAACAACCCCGGCAGCGTCGCGCACCCCGAGGCGCATGCCCACGGCGAGTCCGACGTGCTGCTGCGCACCCAGACCTCGGGCGTGCAGATTCACACCATGGAGTCGCAGAAGCCGCCCATCTACATGATCTGCCCGGGCACCGTCTACCGTCCCGACACGGCCGACGCCTGTCACCTGCCGCAGTTCAACCAGATCGAGGGCCTGGTCGTCGACGAGGGCATCACCTTTGGCGATCTTAAGGGCACGCTCGACTACTTTGTTAAGTGCATGTTTGGCGAGGACCGCAAGACGCGTTACCGCCCGCATTTCTTCCCCTTCACCGAGCCTTCCTGCGAGGTGGACGTGAGCTGCCACGTCTGCGGCGGCAAGGGCTGCAACTTCTGCAAGCACAGCGGCTGGATCGAGATCTTGGGCTGCGGCATGGTCGACCCCAACGTCCTGATCAACTGCGGCATCGACCCCGAGAAGTACACCGGCTTCGCCTTTGGCATTGGCGCCGAGCGCGTCGCGGCCCTGCGCTACGACCTGCCCGACCTCAGAACGCTCATGACAGGCGATATGCGTTTCCTGAATCAGTTTTAAGTTGACCTGTCCCGGCGGCTTCCCGAGCCACCGCACCTTGCCCCTCAAACCGTCGCTTGCGTACCCAAGTACGCGGCGCTCCTCTTTCGGGGCAATCTGCGGCACCTCGGAAACCCGTCTCCGTAGCTGGAGTTTTCCGTCTGTTTATTGCAGACGTTACAGATGAAAGGAGACCAGTTAGATGCGTGTTTCTTACGACTGGCTCAAGACCATGATCGATATTCCGGAGGATCCCAAGACCCTTTCGGACGAATATATCCGTACCGGCACCGAGGTCGAGGCGATCGACACCGTGGGCGAGTCCTTCGACCACGTGGTGACCGCCAAGGTGCTTACCAAGACCCCGCACCCCGATAGCGACCATATGTATGTGTGCTCGGTCGACGTGGGTGACAAGAACCTCGACGCCGACGGCAATCCCGCCCCGCTGCAGATCGTCTGCGGCGCGCAGAACTTTGAGGCCGGCGACCACATCGTCACGGCAATGATCGGCGCCGTGCTTCCCGGTGACGTCAAGATCAAGAAGAGCAAGCTTCGCGGCGTCGTGTCCATGGGCATGAACTGCTCCGCGCGCGAGCTCGGCCTGGGTGGCGACCACTCCGGCATCATGATCCTGCCCGAGAATACGCCCTGCGGCATGCCGTTTGCCGAGTATGTGGGCTCGAGTGATACCGTGCTCGACTGCGAGATCACGCCCAACCGCCCCGACTGCCTGTCTATGATCGGCATGGCCCGTGAGACCGGTGCCATTTTCGATCGCGATTTCCACGTTGAGCTGCCCGCCATCAAGGCGGAGACCGGCCGCGCGACCGACGACGAGCTTTCGGTCGAGATCGCCGACGAGGGCCTGTGCGACCGCTATGTCGCCCGCATCGTGCGCAACGTGAAGGTCGGCCCCTCGCCCGACTGGATGGTCAAGCGCCTTAACGCCCTGGGCGTGCGTCCGCACAACAACATCGTCGACATCACCAACTATGTGATGATGCTCACCGGTCAGCCGCTGCACGCTTTTGACCTGGACACCTTTGCCGAGCGCGATGGCAGGCGTCGCGTGGTGGTTCGCGCCGCCCAGCAGGATGAGAAGTTCACGACGCTCGACGGCGAGGAGCGCACGCTCGATGCCGGCATGGGCCTTATCACCGACGGCGAGCGCCCCGTGGCGCTGGCCGGCGTTATGGGCGGCATGGATTCCGAGATCGAGGACGACACCGTCGACGTGATGGTCGAGAGCGCCTGCTTCGACGCCGGTCGCACCTCGCACACCAGCCGCGACCTGTCGCTGATCTCCGACGCCTCCATCCGCTTTGAGCGCCAGGTCGATGAGACCGGCTGCGTGGATGTGGCCAATGTTGCCTGCGCGCTCATCGAGGAGATCGCCGGCGGCGAGGTCGCTCCCGGCTACGTGGATGTGTTCCCCGCGCCCAAGACCATCGACAGCATCAAGCTGCGCCTGGCCCGCGTGCACGCCATCTGCGGCGCCGATATCGAGCCCGATTTTATCGAGCGCTCGCTCACCCGCCTGGGCTGCACCGTCGAGCGCGACGGCGAGGACTTTATGGTTACCCCGCCGAGTTTCCGCCCCGACCTGCCGCGCGAAATCGACCTGATCGAGGAGGTCCTGCGCCTGTGGGGCATGGGCCGCGTGACGGCGACCATCCCGGCTGCCAAGAACCACATCGGTGGCCTGACCCGCGAGCAGAAGCTTACCCGCAAGGTCGGCGAGATCCTGCGCGCCTGCGGCCTCAACGAGACCACGACCTTTGGCTTTGCCGCGCCGGGCGACCTGGAGAAGATCGGCATGTCCACCGAGGGCCGCGGCTGCCCCGTGGTACTTATGAACCCGCTGGTGGCCGAGCAGACCGAGATGCGCCGCTCGCTGCTGCCGGGCCTGCTGCAGTCTGTGGCCTATAACGAGGCCCATGGCACGCCCAACGTGCACCTGTACGAGGTCGGCAGCCTGTTCCACGGCCGCGAGAACGCCAGCCTGCCCAAGGAGACCAAGTCCGTGGCGGGCGTGCTCTCGGGCCAGTGGAGCGAGCAGTCCTGGAACATGAAGTACCGCAAGCTGCGTTTCTTCTTTGGCAAGGGCATTGTCGAGGAGCTGCTCGCCCAGCTGCGCATCGAGAAGGTTCGCTTCCGTCCCGTCGAGGGCGAGGGCTATGCCTTCTTGCAGCCGGGCCGTGCCGCCGAGGTTCTGTCTGGCGGCACCGTGCTGGGCTGGGTCGGCGAGATCCACCCCGAGGCGCGCGAGGCCATGGGCATCGACGAGGTTGTCGTTGCCTTTGAGCTCGACCTGGACAAGCTGATCAAGGGCGCCCGCAACCAGGAGAACTACCGCGAGTTCTCGCAGTACCCGGCTGTTGAGCACGATCTTGCTATCGTGGTCGACAACTCCGTGACTTGCGAGGACCTTGAGCGCCGCATTACCAGCGCCGGCGGCAAGCTGCTCGAGGGTGTGCGTCTGTTCGACGTCTACCGCGATCCGGTCCGCGTGGGCGTGGGCAAGAAGTCCATGGCCTTTGCGCTTACGTATCGCTCCGACGACCACACGCTTACCAGCGAAGAGGTCGAAAAAGCGCACCAGAAGATCGTCACCAAGGTGTGCAAGGGCGTAAACGGCGAGGTCCGCGGCTAGGTCCTGCACTGGGGTATGGGTCAGCGGTGGCTGCTGCCGAGCCTTACGTGACTGCTATCCTCGGTATAAGGCACTGCTGAGCCTGCATATATGACACGCGCATTGCATAACGGCGTGCTGCTTTGTCGGCAGTGCGCCGTTTTGCTATGATAGACAGCGGCGTGTTACGAATCTGACAATACGTAACACTGGCAAGGTGATTTAAGCGGCGTTGTAATTCTGTGCGCCGATAACCGGGAGGCGTACATGCACATTCCAGATAATTATCTGTCCCCGCAGACCGATGCCGTCATGGCAGTGGTGATGGTCCCTGTGTGGGTTCACTGCATCAAAAAGGTGCGCGCCACGCTCGACCGCGAGCATATGGCGTTTCTGGGTATCTGCGCCGCGTTCTCCTTCTTGCTCATGATGTTCAATGTGCCGCTGCCCGGCGGTACCACGGGTCACGCCGTCGGCGGTGCGCTCATCGCGCTGCTGCTGGGCCCGGAGGCCGCGGCCATCGCGGTTTCGGTCGCGCTGGCGCTGCAGGCGCTGCTGTTTGGCGACGGCGGCATCCTGTCCTTTGGCGCCAACTGCTTTAACATGGCCTTCGTGCTGCCGTTTGCCGCCGCTATCGTGTTCCGTGCGCTCAACAGCCGTTTGCACGACAAGAGCTGGGGCACCTCGGTTTCGGCCGTCGTAAGCGGTTGGGTCGGCCTGTGCCTGGCGGCCCTGTGCACGGCGATCGAGTTTGGTATTCAGCCGATGTTCTTTACCAACGCTTCGGGCGCTCCGCTGTACTGCCCCTTCCCGCTCTCTATTGCCATTCCGGCCATGATGATTCCGCACATGTTGGTAGCCGGCGTGGTCGAGGGCGTGGCGACGGCCGCCATCTACGGTTTCATTAAGAAGACGGCGCCGAGCGTTATCGTCGGGCCCGAGGCCGCCGATGGCCAGCTTGCTGCCGAGGGCGCTGCTGCCAAGAAGACCTCGCTGGTCCCCACGCTCATCCTGGTCGCCGTGCTTGTCGTGGCCACGCCGCTCGGCTTGCTTGCCACGGGTGACGCCTGGGGCGAGTGGGACGCCGATGGCGCCGCGACCGCCGTTCAGGAGGCTGGTGACGACAGTCTGCAGACTTCGGTCGGTCTCGATACCCCGACCTTTGCCGATGCCCTGCCCACGGGCGATTATCTGCAGGCCTATTCCGAGGAGCAGGTCCTTGGCTTTGCCGGCCAGGCCGCGATGTATATTCTTTCGGGCGTGATTGGCGTGGCGGTGCTCACCATCGCCTTTCGCCTAGTCTCGCTAACGGTCAAGGAAAGCGGAGCCCATGGCGACGGTCGAGCTGCCTAGCTGGCTTGCGGCCGAGCAGCGTTATGAGCCCGCGGGGGCTCGGCATCGTGTGATGCAAAAGAATGTCCTGCACCTGGCGAGCCTGCTTGAGCGGGTTCGTCTAGGCGGCGGCGCACATAAGGGCGGGTCGATTATCGACCGCGCCCTTTCTTCCGTTTCGGCGCCAGTGCGTTTGGTGGGGATGTTCGTCTGCGTCCTGTGCGTATGCCTGACGCAGAGCCCGCTGTACTTGATGCTGATGACAGCGATCGCGTTGGTGCTCGTTGCGGTGCGCCCCGTACGCGGGCTGCGCGCGACCTTTGTGCCGGCGTTGGCTGCAGCGGGGTTTGCCGTGGTTTTGGCGCTGCCGGCCCTGCTGCTGGGTGCTTCTGCCACGGGCGCCATGCTCAAGATTGCGCTCAAGACCTTTGTTAATGTGTCATTGGTGTTGGGCGTTTCGTGGACGCTTACCTGGAGTCGCATGTCGGCGGCGCTTAAGATGCTGCACCTGCCCGACGAGGTTATCTTTACGTTTGATATGGCGCTCAAACACATCGAGGTGCTGGGACGCACGGCGCACGACCTGTGCGAATCGGTCATGCTTCGCAGTGTGGGCCGCGCGCCTGCAGGATTTTCGCGTACCGATTCGATCGCGGGTATCATGGGCATGACCTTTATCAAGGCGATGGAATGCAGCCGCGCGATGGACGAGGCTATGCTTTGCCGCGGTTTTGCCGGCGCATATCCGGCGCCTGCACGGAACGGATTTGGCTGGCACGACGCGGTCTATGCGGCCGTTGTGGTGCTGCTCGCCGTGTTGTGCGCGGTGCTGTAGCGCGGGCGGTCAAGCCGTCGATGTGAATAGGGAAGGGCGACGTTTTGGCAAACGATACAAATGGTGCGATGGGTGCGAGCGGTGCTGCCGGCGCCAAGGCCACGCCGCTCATCGAGTTTCGCAACGTGGTGTTTTCCTATGCGGGCCATACGGTGGTCGATAGCGTGTCGCTGCAGGTTAATCGCGGTGAGCTGGTTGCGCTGCTTGGACCCAACGGCTGCGGCAAGACGACGATCATGCGGCTTATCAACGGGCTTGAGCTTGCGGATGCGGGTACGTACCTGTTTGATGGACATGTGGTCGATGCGGCATATCTCAAGGATTCCGCGACGGCCCAGCGGTTCCATCAGCACGTGGGCTTCGTGTTCCAAAACGCCGATGCACAGCTCTTTTGCGCCACGGTCGGCGAGGAGGTCGCGTTTGGCCCGGCTCAAATGGGGCTTTCGGCGGACGAGCTTGGGCGCCGCGTCCGTGATGCCATGGAGCTGTTTCAGGTTGCCGATCTGGTCGATGCCTCGCCCTATCAGCTTTCGGGCGGGCAAAAGAAGCGTGTGGCGCTGGCTGCCGTCGTGTCGATGAACCCCGATATTCTGGTGCTCGACGAGCCTACCAACGGACTTGACGAGGACTCTTGCGACATCGTGGTCAACTTTCTACTGGCCTATGTTGCTGCCGGTAAGACGGTCTTGATGAGCACGCATCATCAGGATTTAGTACGACGTCTTGGGGCCCGTGCGATTTATATCGATCGATATCACCACGTGGTCGAGGCTCCCGTGCCGTCATATGGAACCGAAAACGGTGCAGCAGAATAGTTGCCGCATAGTGGGGTTGCGGCCGCGCACGTGACTTGCTGCGAATGGTATAGTTATCCGGGTTTTTACGGGGGTAGCTATGCCAAGCTGGAATATTCATATCGCTCAGACGGAACGACTTCTGGCGCGTGCCGGCGCGCTTGCCGATAACGTGCGCGACCGCAATGCCTTTTTGTTTGGCAGCGTGGTTCCGGACATTTTTGTGGGGTACATGGTTCCCGGTATTGCCGACCCCATCCCGTATCGCATCACGCACTTTGCCAAGCCCGAGCCCATTCCTAAGCCACGCGAGCATGAGTTTTGGGACACCTATGTGGCGCCTTTGCTTAAAGGTGCGCCGGCGGGTGCGCCGGCTGCAGCGACCTCGATTGTCGAAGAGCGTGAAAGGCTCAATCGGGTGCACTATCCGCAGCGCTACAAAGACGCCGAGCCGGTTGACGGCCCCGGCGCCGCCGAGTTTTCGCTTGCGCCCGATGACGTAGCGCAGTCGCTGCTCGATTTGACGCTGGGCGTTTGGTCGCATCTGGTGGCCGATACCGTGTGGAACACGCGCGTGAACCAATATCTCGAGGCGCGCGGCGGCAAGCCGTGCGAGGAGTTCCGCATTAAGAAGCAGGGAGACTTTGACTGGTTTGGCAAGACGCTCGGCATCGTTTCTATCCCGCGTGCGACCGATCGCCTCTATACCGCGGCGGCCCAGTTTGGTCAGTATTCGATTCCACAAGAGTATGTGCTCAAGACCATTGGCGTTATGCACGAGATTGTGCGCGAAAACCCCGGCGATCCGGATCATCCGCCGTACCGTCTGCTGACCGAAGAGTTCTTTGACGCAACGTTTACCGAGGTCGTTGAGCTAACCGAGGCGGGTTTTGCCGCCCGCGTTGCCGCTTCTGACGTCCCCGCAGTTCCTCTGATCGCTAGCTGCTAGCCGGCTGACTTCGCGGTGAACAGTTCATCCCAATCGACCAATAGCTCCCGCCGAAGGGTTTCTGCGGCAGTGAGTTCCAGCTTAGATTTTGGAACGTAAGGGAGCCCCGCCTTTTTATGAATTAGCTCGGCGATGCTGTTAAAGCTCTTCGTGTCCTTGATTTGATCATAGGTTATCTGGATAGCGTCATAGCCCATGCTTGTAAGGGCGGTGGTGCGCTCGGCATCGGAGAGGCTCGCGGCTTCGCTGTCATGGGCGGAGCGGCCTTGGCATTCCAGAATGACGCCCATGCTGTCGGTGCTGCTCTCTATGAGGATATCGGCGTAGCAGCAGGTTTTGTCATACAGTGAGCGCGCGGCGTCGCTGAGTGGGATGCGCACGTTGTTTGCGATATTGATGCCCATGCCGCCCTCGTTGCGGGGGAGCGAGACAAGCATGGAGGTCTGTACTTCGAAGGGCGAGGCGGTCTGTCCCGTCATGTGCTCGGCCGCCCAGCGCAGTTGTTTAACGCCGCGCAGGCCTGCGGCCTGCTTGGCGAACGCGGCGATATCCGCTGCGGAAAGAAGCGGCGTGCGCTTCCACAAGTTGGTGTCATTGCCCTTGGTGTCGACAACACGTTTCCAACCACAGTCGGGCGGAATGAGCTTAAGCGAAATTGCTTCATCGAGCTGCTGCTGCGCCCGTTTACAAGGCGTGAACACTGCAAAGGAGCCGCACATCTCGTAGCAAGCCATGAGTAACTGGTTGCGTGAGACCTGCGTAGCAAGGTTGAGCAGCGTAAACTCGGGCGACGTGACATCAAATCCATGCTCAGTCTGCCTAAACGACCCAGGAGGCGGCTCTTGGGTTAGCAGACGGCTATGAAATAGCTTTCCGTTCGCGCGCTGTTTTCTTTCGCCCACGAATCTCCAGACTGGTGTGCCGAGCAAGTCTTTAAATACTGGTTGTTTTGAGTAATGCACCAAGCGATGGTCATGGTCGGGCGGCAGGATTGCCGGATAGAGTCCCAGTATCTGGGGCGGTATGCGATAGTACTGAAAAGCCGTGGGTCCGCAGGCAAGAAATGACATAGCGATCCGATCGTTTGAGCGTAGTTTGGGCTAGAAAAGCTATCGGTTTCGGAAGTGCGGGGAAAAAGACAAACAGGTCAACCACAAGCGGTATTTAAGCCAACTTTATCAGGGGTTTTGTTGAAATAAAAGGGCTTGTGCTCGGGGGTAGGCAATTTTTCCCCGCACTTCCGAAAACGTGGTCGATTTAGACCTTGCTAAAACGATTTATCAGCCCTGTGTGAGGTGTGGGTTTGCCACCGGGCGAACACTTTTAGCGCTTGGGCTTTATTTTTTGGGCCTCGGAGGGCGGATCTCGCGCTTTTGGTAAAGAAATGGGTGCGTGTCATGCCGTGCGGTAGGCATCGGCGCACAGAAAAAGGGCCCGGAAGGCGAAGCCTTCCGGGCCCTTTTTAATGCAAATGTGCTTGCAAGTGCGATTTAGCGCACCTGAGCGACGTAGGCGACGTTGGTCGAGGAGACCTTGTCCTCAAGCTGGACGCTCATGCGGGGATCGCCGGCGGTAGCGACGGTCAAATCGCCGGTCTCGACGTAGCCGAGCTCCTTAGCGGTCTCGATCGCCTTGACGATCGTGCCGTTGACGGTGCCCTGGGTAATCTCGGCCTTGTGCGGGATAACGCCCCAGTACATGATCATCTGCTGGACGGCCCACTCGTGGCGGGAGAACGCGCAGATCGGCATGTTGGGACGGAAGTGCGAGATCAGGCGAGCGGTACGGCCGGTGGTCGTCGGCACGGTGATGCACTTGGCGCCAACGGTGGTGGCCATGTTCACAGCGGACATACCCACAACGTTGTTGACGACGCGGGTGCCGTGAGCATCGGCCGGAACCTCGAGCGGAGCGTGAGCCGGGAGGTACTTCTCGGTCTCGAGAGCGATGCTGGCCTGCATCTTGACGGCCTCGACCGGGTACTTACCGGCAGCGGACTCGCCGGACAGCATGACGGCGTCGGTACCGTCGTAAATGGCGTTAGCAACGTCGGCAACCTCGGCGCGCGTCGGGCGCGGGTTCTGCTGCATGGAGTCGAGCATCTGCGTAGCGGTGATAACGGGCTTGTAGGCCGCGTTGCACTTGGCGATGATCTCCTTCTGGATGTGCGGAACGAGCTCGGGCTTGATCTCGATGCCCAGGTCGCCACGGGCGACCATGATGCCGTCGGAAGCCTCGAGGATCTCATCGAAGTTCTCGACGCCCAGGGCGCACTCGATCTTCGGGAAGATCGTCACGTGCTCGCCGCCGTTCTCGCGGCAAAGCTCGCGGATGCCGCGGACAGACTCGCCGTCACGGATGAAGGAAGCGGCGATGTAGTCGATGTTCTCGGTCAGGCCAAAGAGGATGTCCTGACGATCGCGCTCGGTGATGGCGGGCAGCGAGATGTTGACGTTGGGCATGTTGACGCCCTTGCGCTCGCCGATCAGGCCGTCGTTCTTGACGACGCAGGTCATGTCCTGGCCGTCGACGGACTCGACCTCGAGAGCAACCAGGCCGTCATCGATCAGGATGAGGGAGCCCTTCTCGACCTCGGAGGGCAGAGCCAGGTAGTCGAGGGAGATGTGCTCAGCGGTGCCGTGGAAATCCTCGGACGTGGGCTGAGCGGTGACGACGATCTTGTCGCCGGTCTTGACGGCAACCTTCTTGCCGTCGACCAGAAGACCGGTGCGGACCTCGGGGCCCTTGGTGTCGAGCAGGATGCCGACGGGCATACCGAGCTCCTTGGAAATACGACGGACGCGCTCGATGCGACCGTGGTGCTCGTCGTAGGAGCCGTGCGAGAAGTTAAAACGGGCGACGTTCATGCCCGCCTTGATCATCTCGCGGATGGTCTCGTCGCTATCGCAGGCGGGACCCATGGTGCATACAATCTTAGTGCGCTTGTACATTCAGACCTCCATCTGACATCGTCTTGCGCTGATAGATAAACCATAAGAAATAAAACTGAGTTGATTATAACGAAATACCGGCCGAATACCCCAAAAAATCGACCGTATGCCGAATTAGAAGTTCATTTTTTACGGGAAAAACGGTATATGAAAAAACTTTACCAACCGCTCTAACCGCTGCTATCTGGGCGATATTTTAGTTTGGCGACGCGCCTAAGAAAAAACGTTTTATCAGTATTGAGCATCACACGGTCCGCATCGTTGCATACGGACCATATTTCCAAATGGATTGTTTTGGCTAGACGCGTCGCTTTGGGGTACCATAGCTCCACTATCAACTGCCGCTCAGCACGGCAGCCTTGATGAGCCCTTGCCCTTCTCCTGGGAATTATGATCGGGCATCAATCTGCTGAGTGGCCCGAATCCCAGGAGGGGACTCTATATGCAAAAGGAATACCTGTCCGCCGCGGCGGAGGTGCTCAGCGACCAAGGTGTCGATGAGAACCTCGGCCTGAGCAACGACGAGGCGTCGTCGCGCCTCGCCAAGACAGGCCCTAACAAGCTTGAGGAAGCCGAGAAGACGCCGCTGTGGAAGCGTTTCTTTGAGCAGATGGCCGACCCCATGGTCATCATGTTGATCGTTGCCGCCGTTATCAGCGCGCTCACGGGCATGGTTAAGGGCGAGGCGGACTTTGCCGATGTCGCCATCATCATGTTCGTCGTTATCGTCAACTCGGTGCTGGGCGTGGTCCAGGAAGCCAAGAGCGAGGAGGCCCTCGAGGCCCTTCAGGAGATGAGCGCGGCGCAGTCCAAGGTTCTACGCGACGGCAAACTCGTGCACCTGCCGAGCGCCGAGCTCGTACCCGGCGACGTGATCATGCTCGAGGCGGGCGACTCCGTCCCGGCCGACTGCCGCGTGCTCGAGAGCGCCACGATGAAGATCGAAGAGGCCGCGCTCACCGGCGAGTCCGTGCCGGTCGAGAAGCACGCCAACGTGATCGAGCTTGCCGCGGGCACCGATGACGTGCCGCTCGGCGACCGCAAGAACATGTGCTACATGGGCTCCACCGTTGTGTACGGCCGTGGCCGCGCCGTCGTGGTCGGCACCGGCATGGATACCGAGATGGGCAAGATCGCCGGTGCCCTGGCCGAGGCCAAGGAAGAGCTCACACCGCTGCAGGTGAAGCTCGCCGAGCTCAGCCGTATCCTCACCATTATGGTGATCGTCATCTGCGTCGTGATCTTTGGCGTCGACATCGTCCGCCACGGCGTGGGCAACGTCCTTACCGACCCGACTGCCCTGCTCGACACCTTTATGGTCGCCGTCTCGCTCGCCGTCGCTGCCATCCCCGAGGGCCTGGTCGCCGTCGTGACCATCGTGCTGTCGCTTGGCGTGACCAAGATGGCCAAGCGCCAGGCAATTATCCGCAAGCTCTCTGCCGTCGAGACTCTCGGCTGCACGCAGACCATCTGCTCCGACAAGACCGGTACCCTTACCCAAAACAAGATGACAGTCGTCAAGCACGAGCTCGCTGCGCCTAAGGAGAAGTTCCTGGCAGGCATGGCGCTGTGCTCCGATGCCCAGTGGGACGAGGAACTGGGTGAGGCCGTGGGCGAGCCGACCGAGTGCGCGCTCGTCAACGATGCCGGAAAGGCGGGCCTCACTGGTCTGACTGCCGAGCACCCGCGCGTGGGCGAGGCCCCGTTTGACTCGGGCCGCAAGATGATGTCCGTGGTCGTTGAGACCCTGGACGGCGAGTACGAGCAATACACCAAGGGCGCGCCCGACGTGGTGATCGGCCTGTGCACCCACATCTACGAGGGCGATAAGGTCGTCCCCCTGACCGAGGAGCGTCGTGCCGAGCTCGTGGCCGCCAACAAGGCCATGGCCGACGAGGCCCTGCGCGTGCTGGCGCTGGCAAGCCGCACCTACACCGAGGTCCCAAGCGACTGCAGCCCCGCCGCGCTCGAGCACGACCTGGTCTTCTGCGGCCTGTCCGGCATGATTGACCCGGTCCGCCCCGAGGTCGCCGACGCCATCCGCGAGGCCCACGATGCCGGTATCCGCACCGTCATGATCACGGGCGACCACATCGACACCGCCGTGGCCATTGCCAAGCAGCTGGGTATCGTCACCGATCGCAGCCATGCCATCACCGGTGCCGACCTCGATCGCATGAGCGACGAGGAGCTCGACGCGCACATCGAGGACTACGGCGTGTACGCCCGCGTCCAGCCCGAGCACAAGACCCGTATCGTCGAGGCTTGGAAGTCGCGCGACCAGATCGTGGCCATGACGGGCGACGGCGTCAACGACGCCCCGTCCATCAAGCGTGCCGACATCGGCGTTGGCATGGGCATCACCGGTACCGACGTTACCAAGAACGTCGCCGACATGGTGCTTGCCGACGACAACTTCGCCACCATCATCGGTGCCTGCGAAGAGGGTCGCCGCATCTACGACAACATCCGCAAGGTCATCCAGTTCCTGCTTTCGGCCAACCTTGCCGAGGTGTTCTCGGTGTTTATCGCCACGCTCATCGGCTTTACCATCTTCCAGCCGGTGCAGCTGCTGTGGGTGAACCTGGTCACCGACTGCTTCCCCGCGCTCGCGCTGGGCATGGAGGATGCCGAGGGCGACATCATGAGGCGCAAGCCGCGCAACGCCAAGGACGGTGTCTTTGCCGGCAATATGGGCCTGGACTGCGTGGTCCAGGGCTTGATCATTGCCGCGCTGGTGCTGGCGAGCTTCTTTGTGGGCGTGTACTTTGACATGGGCTACATCCACATCTCCGATATGATCGCCGGCGTCGCCGACGAGGAAGGCGTGATGATGGCCTTCATCACGCTCAACATGGTCGAGATCTTCCACTGCTTTAACATGCGCAGCCGTCGCACGTCGCTGTTTAAGATGAAGAAGCAGAACAAGTGGCTGTGGGCCTCTGCCGCGCTGGCGCTGGTGCTGACGGTGATCGTAACCGTGCAGCCGACGCTTGCCGAGATGTTCTTTGGCCCCGTGACGCTTGAGCTCAAGGGCGTTATCGCCGCGCTGGGCCTTGCCTTCCTGATCATTCCGCTGATGGAGATCTACAAGGCGATCATGCGCGCGGTCGAGAAGGAGTAGGTCGAAAGGCCATCCTTCCCACCGGCCCGACCGCCTGCGGGGTTTCTTCTTCGCTGGTCCTCGCGCTTCGCGCTGCGGGATCGCTCAGAAGAAACCCCTCTCGGCGGTCGGGCCTTCGGATGGCCTCTCGGGACCATTGGCTGAGGGAAAGCATGTGAGCTGGTCGGGCTTTGCCCGGCCAGCTCTTTTTGATTTAAAATACCTGCTCAGTTGTGATTTGTGGTGCTGGGAGGCGCTTGTGGGCAAGGCTAGGGCTAAGGCGAAGAAAAAGACGACGGGGGCGCGAGCCAAGCGTGATCGTCGTCGGAAGCTTGCGACCGAAGCCCCCGCGTCTGCCGAGGAGCTGCTGGCGAGCGTGCCGGGACTCGATGCGCTGCAGGATGTTCCGGCGTTTGGCGATCTGCCGGTCGCCGCGGCTCAGCAGGCAGCATTTGACGATTTTTGCGCCCAAGCCGAGGAGCCCGAGCAGATGCAACTGGGCGCCGTGGTGCGCTTAGATCGCGGGTTTCCGCTGGTGGCGACGGCCGACGATACCTTTCGTGCCGAGCATGCCGTGGGGTTTGCCAAGTCGCGCGGCGAGGACGAGGTGCTGCTGCCGGCTGTGGGCGACCGTGTGGCGGTGCGTCGTGCACCCGGGCACGATATGGGCGTAATCGAATGCGTCCTGCCGCGACGCACGAGTTTTGAGCGTTGGCGTGGCCGCGCCCGCGGCGAGCGTCAGGTGCTTTGTTCCAACGTGGATAGCGTGCTGATCGTGCAGGCACTTGGCGCCGGCGAAGTGCTGCTCGACCGCGTGGCGCGCTCGCTGGTGTTGGCGCTCGACTGCGATGCCGAGCCGGTGGTGGTGCTTACCAAGGCCGACCGCTGCGAGGCCGCGGAACTCGAGCGCGATCTGGATCGCGTGCGCCGTCTGGTGGGCCCGGACGTGCGCGTGATCGTGACGTCCTCTGCCGAAGGCCGTGGTTTGGATGAGGTGCGCGCCTGTGTGCCGGCGGGAACGTGCGCCATGATCCTGGGTGAGTCGGGGGCCGGAAAGTCGACGCTGCTCAATGCGCTGCTGGGCCACGATGCGCTGGCTACCGGTGGCGTGCGCGAGCGCGACGACCAAGGCCGCCATACCACGGTCGCGCGCGTGATGGTGGCGCTGCCGGGCGACGCCGGCGTCATTGCCGACGCTCCGGGCCTGCGCAGTTTGCCACTCGTTGGTCACGAGCGGGGCCTGGCGCGTGCCTTCCCCGAGATCGTCGAGGCGTCGCGTGCGTGTCGGTTTGGCGACTGCACGCATACCCACGAACCGGGCTGCGCCGTTCGCGAGGCCGCCGATGCCGGGCAGATCGATGGCCTGCGCCTGGAAACGTTCCAAAACTTGGCGTCATCCATGCGTGTGAGTGCCCAAATGCTCGATCCCGATGTCCATCTGTAATTGAATTTATCTATGACAGCCGTCTTCCAACTGTGCGGGAGGCGGCTTTTTTACTGCCGATGCACCCTTAAATGAGCGTTTTGCCGACGCACTGACCAAAACCTTGCCGCGGGCTTGACGGGTTGGTCAGCTCTTGGCTGGTAATTGGTTTGACACTTAAAACCAAGATGGTGATCGCGCTGTTTTGTTGCTTGGCCGCTCGGACAATAGTGGTACGGGCATCCCATCCGTCCAGTGCTGTCTTGAGAGGAGCTGCCGTGAACAAGAGCAAGCGCATCGCCATCAGCCTGGCAGCGGGCGTGCTCGCCGCGGCACTCTGCATGGTTTACGGATCATCGGTTCGTTCGCGGGCTGAGCAGGCCCAGGCCGAAACCTTGGCCAAATACGGCGGCGATCGCGTCGAAGTTTGCGTTGCCGCACGTGATATCGATGTGGGTGAGACCCTCGACGAGACCAATGTCGTAACCCAAGAGTGGCTCGCGAGCCTGCTGCCGCGTGATGCGGCGACCGAGCTGCGCCAGGTGCGTGGCGACGTGACGACCTCGCGTATTCCCAAAAATGCCGTGGTCTGCGATGTCTACACCAAAGCCGAGAGCCATACGCTCGAGGTGCCCAAGGGCAAGGTTGCCGTTTCGGTGGCGGTCGATGCCGAGCATTCGGTGGGCGGAGCCGCAGGCGTGGGCAGCTACGTGGATGTGTACGTGCAAAAAGACGGCGTGACCGACCGGCTGTGCGGCGCGTATGTGATCGATACCAGCGACGAGGCCGGTGCCACGCGCGAAGGCAAGGTCGAGTGGGTGACGCTGGCGGCCGACCCCAAAGACGTCAAGGAATTGCTGGGAGCCTCGGGCAAGGGAACGGTCAGCTTGACGATTCCCGCCACGGCACGCGGCAAAAAGAGCGGAGGCGACGAGTGATGAAGGCGATCTGGCTTGCGTGCTGCGCGTGTGGCGATTACGGACTGCTGCAGCAGGAAGTCGAGGGCCGCGATGCGGGCGCGCAGGTGCTTCGCGTGGGCGACCTAGACGGGTTGGTGTCTATGGCTCGGGCGTTTCCTTCGCGCCGTGGCGCTGCCATTATCGCGGCATCCCTGTTTGATACTAAAGATGTGCGAGAGGCCGTCGCGCGCCTGACTGCCGAAGGACGCGTGAGCCGCGTCGTCGTGTTGATAGAGGCGCTCGATCCGTCGGATATCGAGGGGCTGTTTCGCGCGGGGGCGACCGAGGTCATCGCTGCGCACAGCATATGCGGCAGCGGACATGTGGGCGAGGGAGCGGTTGATTCCGATTGGGGCGTGTCGCCTGAGCCCGATGTTTTTGTTGATAGGGAACCCGGGGCGCCTCGCGCTACAAGAGGCCCGCGTGTTGATGACTATGGGAAAGCGGAAGCCGAGCATGTTCGGCGCCCCCCGGGCCCCCTTGCATGTGATGACGCCGGAGCGTCGGTACCGTATGGCGAAGACCTCCTGGCCGTAGATATGGGATACGTGCACGGCGTGAGCCTGGCCGATGGACTCGATGAGGTCGAGGGGCTTGTCGCGGGTGATGGCCCGCACGTCGACGTGACAGCGGAATCCCCAGTTCCGCCCCTACCGTTTGAGCAGCCTGCCGTGCCGGCGTGGACGCAGCGCTTGGGTGCGGCTGGCGAGACGGGGACGTTGCCGCCCACGTCGTCAGCCCCTGCACCGCTGGCAGACACTGCGTCGACGTCGCATCGAGCTCCGGTCATCTGCGCCGTCTCGGGATCGGGCGGCTGTGGCAAATCGACGATTGTCGCCACGATGGCGCATGCCGCTTCGTTGCTGGGTCTGCGAGCTGCCGTGCTCGATTTGGACCTAATGTTTGGAAATCTCTACGACTTGCTGGGCGCCGATGCCCCACATGACATGGCGACACTTATCGAGCCGTCGGTCGCGGGCGCACTTGCGGAGCCAGACGTGGTCGCTGCATCGATGCGCGTTGCCCCAGGCGTTACGCTTTGGGGGCCTGTCGCAGCGCCCGAGCGCGCCGAGCTCATGGCGCGTCCGGTAGAGCTGCTGCTCGACATCTTGCGTCGTGAGTCCGACGTGGTCCTTATCGATACCTCGGTCTTTTGGGGCGATGCCGTGGCGGCTGCGGTGGCGGCGTGCGACCGTTGCCTTGTCGTGGGTGATGCGGCAGTTTCTTCCGCGACGTCTGCAGCGCGCGTCATTGAGCTGGCGAGCCGTGTGGGCGTGCCGCGCACGCGCATGAGCGCCGTATTCAACCGATTTGGCGCGCGTGGGGCGGACGAGGATGTCGCCATGCGCTTTGAGATTGCCTGTGCGTTGAGCTCCAAGATTCGTATCGCCGATGGCGGGCAGGAACTCGCCGCGCTCATGGCGTTTGGGCGCGCTGACGAGGCAGTGGGGCAGACCAGCGCTTTTGCGACCAGCGTGCGCGAGGCCACGCGTGAGATGCTCGTGGAGCTGGGCTGCGCCGTCGGCCCTTGGAGCGATATGGTCGCCGACCGTGCAACGCGCACCGAACGCCCACGCATCCGCCTTCCCTGGTCGCGTGAGGGTGATTGCCGATGAGCCTGCAAACGAGAATTAAAGCAGCCGGTGCGGCAGCGGCGGCGGCACCTGTCGATGTGGGACGGCGCCGCGCGGTCAAGCGCCGCACCAAGCGGGCCGTGATGGACCGCGTGGGCTACGACGAGGTGGCACGCATCAGTGCCTACGTCGATCCGGTTCTTGCCCGCTCGGAATTGCGTCCTGCGGTGGAGGCGGCACTCAACGTGGAAGAACCGACCGACCTGGCGACGCCCGAGCGTGAGACCATCATCAACGAGATCTTGGATGACGTGGTGGGCTTGGGCCCGCTGCAGCCGCTCATCGAGGACGACACCGTCACCGAGATTATGGTCAACGGTTGCCGCTCGGCGTTCTTTGAGCGCGGCGGGGTCTTATACCCCATCGAGCATGCGTTTGAGGATGACGAGCAGATCCGCGTGCTCATCGACCGCATCATCTCGCCGCTGGGCAGGCGTATCGACGAGCGCAGTCCCATCGTCAACGCCCGCCTCAAGACAGGTTATCGCGTCAACGCGGTGATTCCGCCCGTGGCGATCGATGGGCCGATCCTCACTATCCGCAAGTTCTCGGATCGCATCTGTTCGTTGGACGAGCTTGTGGGCCTGGGGTCGCTGCCGCTTTGGTATGCGCAACTGCTTTCGTGTGCGGTGTCGCTGCGCCAAGATTTGGCGGTTGCGGGCGGTACGGGGTCGGGCAAGACTACGCTGCTCAACGCGCTATCGTGCGAGATATCTACCGGCGAGCGCATCGTGACGATCGAGGATTCCGCCGAGCTCAAGTTCGCGCATCACCCGCATGTGGTTCGCCTGGAGGCGCGCGAGGCTTCAATTGAGGGTGAGGGTGCGGTGACAATCCGCGACCTGGTGACCAACGCCCTGCGTATGCGTCCCGACCGTATTGTGGTGGGTGAGGTACGCGGTGCGGAATGTTGCGACATGCTGCAGGCCATGAACACGGGCCACGACGGGTCGCTCACCACGCTTCATGCGGGCACCGAGCAAGAGACCGTGGTGCGTTTGACGCTGCTTGCGCGCTATGGCATCGATCTGCCGAGCGAGCTTATCGAGGAACAAATCGCTATGGCGCTCGACGGCATCGTGATGTCCGAGCGCCATGCGGACGGCCGGCGTTTTGTGTCCTCCTATTCGGGGGTGCGACGCGGCGCGTCGGGTGGCGTGGAACTCGAGCGCTACGTGACCTTCGATGCCGCCGAGCGCACCTGGACCCTCAACCGCGAGCCGCCGTTTATCGCAGAGGGCTTGCGCTCGGGAACGCTTACACAGGAGGAGGTGGACGAATGGAGGTCGTTGTGCCCCTCGTCGTAGGGGGCCTTGCCGGGTTTTCGGTCGCGACGGTATGCGGAGTGGAGCCTCATGTGCCGAGGGTGCCGCCGGCGGAGCTGGTGCGCCAGACGCTCGAGACGGCGGCAGAGAAGCTGCCGCGTGAGCTGGTGGAAAACGATCTGCTGAAAAAGATCGCCCGTTCGTGGGCATCGTTGGCTCCCGTGCGCCGCATCGGTCTTGTCGTTGAGGATGATGCTTCACGCTTAGCGTTCCTGTTGCTATCGAGTGGCGTCTGCTGCCTTGCACTTGCCGTGGTGTCGCTATCGCCCATCGGCTTTGTTTTGGGGGCGGTTGCGCCCTTTGCCGCGGGCGCCGCACGCGACATCTTTGACCACCGACGCGAGCAGCGCGATGTGGAGGAAGCCATGCCCGAGGCCTTTACGGCACTTTCCATGTCGCTTGCCTCGGGACATTCGCTGGCCCAGGGCATGCGGTTTGTGGGCGCTCACGCGCAAGAGCCGGTGCATACCGAGTTTCTGCGGGTAGCGGCGGCGATCGACTGTGGCATTTCGGCTGCCGATGCGCTCGACGACCTGCTTGTCCGCATCGACGCCCCCGGGCTTTCGCTTGTCACGTTGGCGCTCAAGGTGTCGCAGCGGACCGGTGCCCCGCTTGCCGATCTGCTGTCCGAGGCGTCGAGCATGGTGGGGGAGCGTATCGAGCTCAAGCGCCGCCTGGATGTCAAAACGTCGCAGGCGCGCATGTCGGCGCATATGGTCGCGGCGATGCCGGCGGGTATGTGCGCGGTGCTGGCCCTGCTTTCGGCAGATTTTCGCTACGGTCTCGCAACGCCGGTAGGCGCCGGCGCCGTGGTTCTGGGGCTTGCCCTTAACGGCGTCGCCCTAATGGTTATCCGACGCATTATGCGGGTGGAGCTGTGAGCGCCCTGGTTGCCGCCGCGGCTTGCCTGTACGCCTTCGGCGTATTTGTCGCGACGGGCCTGGAGCGCTCGGATGTGCGCAAGACCATGGAGATTTTCAGGGGCGAGGCGGTGCTGGTCGTTGCTGCGGCCCATTCGGTGATCGATGCCGCTATTGCGCGGGTGAGGGGCGCATTTGGCGTGGACAACTCAGCGCAGGTTTCGCTCGGCGAGGTGTCCGAGATGATTGATGTGGTGCGCCTGGGGCTTTCCGCCGGCCTTTCGTTCGATGCGGCGCTCGAGATCTTTTGCGCCAATCGTCGATCGGCGCTGACTGTTCGGCTTGAACGGGCATGCATGGCGTGGCAGGTGGGCGTGGGAGCGCGCGAGGACGAGTTGTTGGCGGCCGCGCAGGACCTGGACGTGCGGGCGCTCGAGACCTTTGCCATTACGGTGGGTCAAGCGCTCGCCCTGGGTGCCCCGCTTGCCGAGACCCTTGCTGCCCAAAGTCGCGAGATCCGCGCCGCCCATCGTGCCGCGGTCGAGCGCGAGATTGAACGAGCGCCCGTCAAGCTGCTGATTCCCACTGGCACGCTCATCTTGCCGGCACTGCTGTTATCCATATTGGGCCCGCTGCTGGGAGCAGGCGGGATGATGTAGGGAGGAATACATGAACAAAATGGCTGACGTTATGGGTAGGGTTTGGAGTCGGACGCTTTACCGTGCAATGCGTTCCTGTCAACGTGCCAAGGCGCTGGTGCAGGAGGAAAGCGCGCAGGGTACCACCGAGTACGCCATCTTGGTCGGCGTGCTCGTGGTAATCGCGATCATTGCCATCGTTGCATTTAAGGGCAACGTCGAAAAGCTATGGAACGCGATCAAAGACGGCATCAACAGCCTGTAGAAGGCGGGCATTCTGTTGGCGTGCTGCTGGTGCTCGCTTGCCTGATTGTGGTGATAGCGGCGACGCTCTGGGGGCTGAATGCCGTGCGACAGCAGCGTTCTGGGGCCGTCGCGGATGGGAGCTCGGGCGCGGTGGCGCCTCCCTATGACAAAGCGCGGGACACGGCCGACAGGGATGCCGCCGTCACGGCACAAACTTTTCTGCGCGCCCTCGACGAACGGGCGGATGCTGCGGCGGGTCCATCTGCGGACAACGCAGTCGCAGCCCGGCTGACATGGGCCGAGGAGCGACCGATGACCGAGGCTGCCGCGGACCTGTTGCGTGTCTATCGCGAGGTGCCCACAGCCCAGCTCGCCCTAAGCGGTTACCTCGACATCAAGGGCAACGTATGGGGCGCCATCGTGCGCGATGGGCGCGGCTGGGTCGACATGGTGACGGTTGCCGCGGATGCCGGCGACGCCTCGTGCCGCTTACGCGCGGTGCGCTTGGTTCCGCAAGCATCGGGGTCAAAGGAGGGATCGTGAAATGCTTGACGTTTTGCGCGAGGAGTCTGCCCAATCGACCGTTGAGTACGCCATCGTCACCATGGCGCTGCTTTCCATCGTGCTGGCGATTGCGGGGCTTTGGCGCGCCGGCACCGACGGACGCTTGGCGGCGTTGGCTGCACGGGCGGCGTCCCATGGCGTCGCCTCGACATCGGTTATCGACGCCGCCGCAGGCGCCAAAGACATCGCGCTCTATTGATATCGCGCGCGAGGATTGGGCGCAGTCCACGGTCGAGGCCGCTTTTTTGCTGCCGACGTTTTTGACGCTCATCCTCCTTGCGCTGCAGCCGGTGTGCCTGCTCTATACGCGCGCGGTCATGGAGTCTGCCGCCGCCGAGACGGCGCGGCTCATGACCACGACGACGGCGGAGGACGACGACCTCAAGGAGTTTGCTCGCCGCCGTCTCGCCGCGGTGCCCGATGTCTCGATCTTTCACGCCGGCGGACCGCGGTCGTGGGATATCGAGCTTGGCCGGGCGGGCGCAAGGGGCGTTTCGTCTGTATCTATCGCGGGTGATGTAAAGCCGCTGCCCGTGATCGGCGCGTTCGCGCAGGCCATGGGCAATGTGGGGGGAGGAGGAAATGTTGAGTTGAAAGTCGACGTTTCGTATCGATCGCGTCCCGGATGGCTGGAGGGAGACTATGATTCGTGGATTGCCGCGTGGGATTAGGCGTCGCCTGCTGCGAATGATGCGAGGGCTCGTGTGCCGTTGCCGGTCGAATGCCCGCCGCAAGCGGGGCGGCTTCATGGGCCGCTCCGGTATCGACTTGTTTATCGAGGACGGTGCCTACACTACGCTTTCTTCGGCGGTCGTCATACTTGTGGTGCTTACGCTGCTGTTTTCGTCGACGGCGGCGATATGGAGTATGTCGCGTGCCGGGGATACCCAGGTGGCGGCCGATAGCGGTGCTCTGGCGGGTGCCAACGTGATATCGTCCTACCATACAGCGGCCACGGTGGTGGATGCGAGCATTTTGAGCTTGGGCCTGGCGGGGTTTGCCACAATCGGCACCGGCTTGGTTGCCATGCTGGTGCCGGGTGGGAAAATAGCCGCAAGCGATATGGTCGATACCGGGATTGAGATTATTAAAACGCGCAATAGGTTTGCCAAAAGTGCGTCGGAGGGTTTGCAAAAAGTCGAAACGGCTCTGCCATATCTGGTTGCCGCGCGAGCTACGCAGGCTGTTTCGGCGCAGGATACCGATAACGTGACCTATACCGGCACAGCGCTCGCCGTGCCCAGGACATCGGAGTCGGACTTTGTTGCGCTCGAGGGGTCAGAGATCTCGACCGATGCCATCGAGAGCACCTCAAAAGACCTTGACTATGCTGCCAAGGAACTGAAGAAAGCGTCCGAGAAAACGTCAAAGGCCAAGGAACGCGCCTGGCTTGCCGACTGCGGCGGATCGGACAGAGGCGCAGTCGGAAGCTGTTCGTGCATGTGGGAACGCGCGAGGAGCTTGGCGAAGCTTTCGGATATTGAGAATCCGCACTATGCCTCGAGTGTCACATGGGAGCCGCAAGTGGCGCTCGATCGCGCGAAGGCCTATTACCGCTCGCGCCTTGCAAACGAGGCGCCTCAGGGCTCAAGCGTCGAGACGAAGGCGGAGTCGGCGGCGCGCAAGGCGTTTTACACCTATGCGAGTACAGAGGTCAATCGTGCATATGTAACCGAGGACGGAGATGAAGTCACTTCCCATATCCCGCTGTTGCCGCGCAACTCTGAAGAGGTGCGAGCGACGGAACTCTATACCGATGCGGCGTGGCCAATTAGTACCATCGATGACAAGACGTATCTGCATTACGGAACGAGTTGCCCCAACTATAAGAAGGGGTCGCCAGGCGGGTTAGCCTCGGTTGCTGATTATGACGGGCAGGACAGATGCAACAGATGCCATTTTGGCGTTTCGTCGCTCGGTGCCGTTGCAGCGCCTTCGACTTCTATCGAAAACGGCTTCGAGTATCACTTTGACGAGTTTAAAGGGGCTCTGGAAGATTACGTCGAATGTCGCAACAAAGAGCTCGAGCTCATGCGTCAGACCGAGGACGAGGCCGATCGCGCGGGTAATGCGTTTGACCAGGCCATCAAGGCGCTTTCGGGCGAGCGGCCGCGTATCGCCCCGCCCGGCCGAAACGGCGTGGTCGCCTTTGCGGTCTCGGGCGATATGACCAGTCCCGGTAAGCTCAACTCTTCATTCAATAAGCCGGTTACGCTCGGCAGTCGCGGTGCAATCTCTGCCGCGGTCTTGGCTCCCGACAACGCGACGGCGCAAAACAACGTGCTCTCGCGGTTTTTCTCGACAGTGGAAGAGCGCTCGGGCGGCGTTGCCGGCGTACTCGATGGCGTCATGGATGTTTGGGGACGCCTGCTTGTGGGATACGGAGACATCCAAGGTTCGGCCGACGAACTTATGGACGAGATGATTAAAGACCTAGGAGGGGGCAGCGGCGCGTTGGGCTCCATTGCATCGTGGCTCGGCGATACCGTTTCGGCGTCCGTGGCGGCGCTGGGTTTGGAACCGTGCGACTTGCGCCTGCGAAAGCCGGTGCTGACCGATTCCGCTAACGTCATTAAGAGTCCGGGGTCTGACATTGCCGGTCTCTCTCAAGCGCAAGACAAACTGCGAGGTATTCCGTTGGGCGTGACCGATCCCAAGGCGCTTTGCGAGGCGTTGGAATATCAAGTCGAACGCACCATTAGCGGTACAGTGTTCACACTTGCGGAGATTCCGTTGCCCGGCGGTGGTTCCATCCCGCTTACCGTCGATGTCGCCACGCTGGTTGGCGCCTTGGGCGGTGGATCGTAATGGGCGTTGGTGCAGTCTTGTACGAGGAGCGCGCCCAGGCGACGGTCGAGATGGCCGTGGTCGCTCCCGTTTTGCTGGCGCTTGCGCTCATTGTGTACAACGTCATGGTCTTTGCTGGCGCCGTTGCGCGCTTCGATCGCGTGGTGCCCGATATCGTGCTGGCGCACGCTGTGGCGCCGGAAGGGGAGGGCGATGAGAGCTCTGTCGATGCCTCGATGCGTGTCCAGTCCGAGATTCAGGCGGCTATGCAGGGCTATAATCTGCAGGTCGAGGTCTCGAGCGAGCAGAGCTCGGCGTCGTCTGACGGCGGCTTGCTCTCTCTGTCCGGGACGTTTAGGACCTATGCCTGCGTCATGTACTATGAGCCGTGGCCTAGATTGCTCAGCATTGCCGGCGTTTCTCTGGGGACGCCGGCGAAGCTGTCGCACGAGCGCGCGGTTACGGTCGATCCGTGGCGACCGGGGGTGGTCATGTGAGCGCCGTCTTGTCTTATATCGCCTACGCGCGTGCGCTCAATAGGCTCGGTTGGTCGCCGGCAGAGTTTATGGTGGCAGAATCGTTTGGCGCACGCTTGCGCGGCATGCTGGGCCGCGTGCCGATTACGGCTGACGGACTGCCGCTCGTCATGGCGTTTCCGTGCTGCTCTTCGGTTCACACCTGTTTTATGGCTTATCCCATCGACATTGCCTTTATTGATTGCAGCGGCAATATCCTTGCACGCTACGAAAATGTCCGCCCCTGGCGCATGTGTTCCTGTCCCGGTGCTTGGGCGGTGCTGGAACGCCCTTCAATCTTTGTATCGCCCACTGTCTTGCAACGAGTGCAGGCTTGAAGGCCCTGAGCGAAAAACTTCTTGCGGCCGGTTGATGTCTCTGACGTGCTGCTTTACAGAACCGAGGCGGTGTCCAAAAACTTTTTTCAAATTCTCGGTTGACCGGAGCGCGTCCTTGGTTATACTAATCAAGCCTTGAAACAAGGCACACCTCAAATGGCTGGGTAGCTCAGTTGGTAGAGCAGAGGACTGAAAATCCTCGTGTCAGGGGTTCGATTCCCTTCCCCGCCACCTTGAATTGACTAGGACCTCTGCGAAGGGGTCCTTTTCTTTTATGTAGTCCCCACACGGAATCGAACCCCGCGAGGGCGCGGAGCTGAGGAAACGCGATAGCGTTTGCCAGCGTAGCTCGCAAGGCGCGCAAGCGCCGCAGCGGTCCGTCCGCGCAGCGCGCGGACGCGATTCCCTTCCCCGCCACCTTGAATTGACTAGGACCTCTGCAAAGGGGTCCTTTTCTTTTATGTGGATCCGCGGAAAACGCATCCCAGAATTACAATGGGACTGCGGACAAAAAGTTGGACCGTTGAGGTCCGGAACGGAGTCCGCATGGCATACAGTAGGAGAATGGTGGAGAGGGCCAGGGCGCTTCGCGGCGCCGGGCTCACCGT
>NZ_JBQKLA010000017.1:0-52043 GCF_052116465.1 Collinsella sp. Sow4_D11
GCGTAAAGAAAACGCGTAAGCGTTTTTAGCCCGCGGGCGAGGACGCCGGCAGGCGGCCGAAGCCGGTGCGGATTTGCGAAGCAAATACGCGGATTCTCCGCGCAAAGCCTCTACAAGGTGTAGTCAATTTGGGACGGGGCTTTTTTAGCTACTCCTATAAGCCAGTCGATATTAGTTCCGGTCCCCAATAATTCGTCGACAGTCAAAGGGCAGCTAAAATAGCCCCGTCCCAAATTGACTACTCACGTTGACGCCTCAAGCGGAAGTTGCATCCCAGAATCTACGCTCAGAATGGGATGCATTTTCCGGATGGGTTGTTGGCGGAAAGTCCATCCTGGAATCGCCCCCCAGAACGGGACGTGCTTTCCGCCAGTCGCCCCGTCCTACTCAACTCCAAAACCCATGCGCTCGCCATCTCAAAACTGGGTAGAAGAAGGCCAAAACGAAACAGTAGGAGGTCAACATGACGGCAGAAGATAAGGCAAAGAACGCCGGCAAGGTCGCGCTCGTCTTGGAGGGCGGCAGTTTTCGCGGGCAGTTTACCGCGGGTGTGCTCGACGTCCTCATGGAAGCCGGCGTCGAGATTCCGGCAGTATATGGCGTATCGGCCGGCGCCCTCAACGGCGTGAACTACAAGTCGCACCAGATCGGCCGTGCCAACCGCATCAACCTGACTTTCTGCAACGACAACCGCTTCATGGGTGCCGCATCGTTTGCGTCCACGGGCTCCATCGTGGGTTACGACTTCATCTTCAACGATGTCCAGGACCGCTTGGATCCCTTTGATAACGAGGCATTCGACGCGAGCCCCATCGAGATGTACGCCGTCGCGACGGACATGCTCTTTGGAACCGCTGCATACCTGCCGGTCAAAAGCGCCGTGCTCGACCTCGATGCCGTGCGCGCCTCGACGTCGCTGCCGCTGGTGACGCCGCCGGTCGAGATCGACGGGCACAAATACGTCGACGGCGGCGTAGCCGATTCGGTCCCCATCGAGCACGTGCTGGAGCAGGCCGGCTTCGATCGTGCGGTTGTCATTGTCACGCAGGACCGCTCGTACGAGAAAAAGCCCTACGAGTTTATGCCTGCCGCACGCGCCCGCTATGCCGACTACCCCTACCTGCTCGAGGCTATTGAGACGCGCCACGACCGCTATAACATCCAGCGCATGCATCTGTGGAAGTATGAGCGCGAGGGCCGCGCGCTGGTCGTTGCCCCGCAAAAGCCTGTCGAGGTCGGTCACGTCGAGCACGATCCGGCAAAGCTTCTCGACCTGTATATTCAGGGTCGTCAGGAGGCAAAGCGTCTGCTGAGTGATATCGAGGCATTTGTCGAGCGCTAGCGTCGCGACATCATTACCGATGGACGACATGTGCAGAAAGTCTGGTCAGAGCCAAAATACCTGTTGACTCGGTCGACGGGCGGGGTAATATGGACGGGTTACTTGCAGAGCCCCGTGAATCTCTGTAACAACACGTACTGTACATGGAGGAGTCTAAGTGATTTCGAAATCGACTCACTACGCCAAGCAGGGCGAGGTCCAGCGCAACTGGGTTCTCGTCGACGCCGATGGTGCTGTCCTGGGCCGTCTTGCCACCCAGATCGCAATGATCCTGCGCGGTAAGAACAAGCCCCAGTTCACGCCCAACAGCGACTGCGGCGACTTCGTTGTCGTCATCAACGCCGATAAGGTCCAGCTTACCGGTAACAAGGCCGACACGAAGACCTATTATCGCCACAGCGGCTACAACGGCGGCCTCAAGGCTGAGAGCTTCCACCAGGCTATGGAGAAGCACCCGGAGAAGGTCATCGAGCGCGCCGTTCGCGGCATGCTGCCCAAGACCACCCTCGGCCGTGCCCAGATGACCAAGCTTAAGGTCTACGCTGGTGCCGAGCATCCGCATGCTGCCCAGAACCCCACGAAGATTGAGCTGGAGGCTTAAAGATGGCTGAGAACACCGTTGTCTACCAGGGTACCGGCCGTCGTAAGAACGCCGTCGCCCGCGTCCGTCTCGTCCCCGGCACCGGCAAGGTGACTATCAACAAGCGTGACGCCGAGCAGTATTTCGGCCGTCATCAGCTCGTTGAGAACGCCCTTGCTCCCTTCAAGGTGACCGATACCGCCGGTCAGTTCGACGTTATCGCTCTGTGCGATGGCGGCGGCATCTCCGGTCAGTCCGGCGCTCTGCGCCTGGGCATCGCTCGCGCTCTTCTGAACGCTGGCGACTACCGTGCTGACCTCAAGAAGGCCGGTTTCCTTACGCGCGATGCTCGCGTGGTCGAGCGCAAGAAGTACGGCCTCAAGAAGGCCCGCCGCGCTCCCCAGTTCTCCAAGCGCTAAGGTTTTATCTCCTTACGAGATACAATGTACAAGCGGGGCCTGCCGATTGCTCGGCGGGTCCCGCTTTTCTTTTTCGACTAGGGTGGGCGAGTGCGTTTTGCCCACTTGGGAAGGAGCGATCCTATGCCCCAGAACATCTTTGGCACCGACGGCGTCCGTGGCGTCGCCAACGCCGACCTCTCGTGCGACCTCGCGTTTCGCCTTGGCCGTGCGGCGACCAAGTTCCTTGGTCCGGACATTTGCGTTGGCCGCGACACGCGTCTTTCGGGCACCATGCTCGAGAGCGCTCTGACCGCTGGCATTATGGCCGAGGGCGGTCGCCCGCACTGCTGCGGCGTTATCCCTACGCCGGCCGTGGCGCTGCTCACTGTCCAAAACGATCTCGACGGCGGCATCGTCATCTCCGCTTCGCACAATCCGCCGGAGTTTAACGGCATCAAGTTCTTTAGCCGCAAGGGCATGAAGCTTCCCGATGCCGTTGAAGAAGAGATCAGCGCCTGGGTCATGTCCGAGGAGGCCATGGCTGCCGACACGCTGCCTACCGGCGCCGGTGTGGGCCACATCATCAAGATGAAGGATGCTCGCAAGGCATACGTCGACCACGCTATCAGCACCCTCGACGGCCTTAGGCTCGACGGCCTGGTCGTTGCCGTTGACTGCGGTCACGGTGCTTCCTGCCAGACCACGCCTGCCGCGCTTCAGCGTCTGGGCGCCACGGTCCACGCCATCAATACCGACTACTGTGGCACCGACATCAATGTCGAGTGCGGCTCCACTCATCTTGAGCCCCTGCGCGAGCTCGTGCTGCGCACCCACGCCGACATCGGCCTGGCCCACGACGGTGACGCCGATCGCGTGTTGTTCGTGGACAGCGAGGGCAACGAGATCGATGGTGATTACATCCTGGCCATCTGCGGCTCTGACCTCGCCGCTCGCGGCAAGCTCGCCAACTCCGAGATCGTCTCGACCGTTATGTGCAACTTGGGCTTTTCCATCGCTATGAAGGAACAGGGCTTTGAGATGGTGCAGACCGCCGTGGGCGACCGCTACGTGCTGGAGCGCATGCTCGCGGACGGCGCCGTTATCGGCGGAGAGCAGTCCGGCCACATCATCTTCCTGGAGCACAACACCACCGGCGATGGCCTGGTGACGGCGCTGCAGCTGCTGGCCGTGCTCAAGCGCACTGGCCGCACCCTCACCGACCTTGCCGGCATCATGAAGAAGTACCCGCAGGTGCTCGTCAACGTGCATTCCGACAACAAGGCCGGTCTGGACGATTGCCAGCCCATTTGGGACGCTGTCGCTGCCGCCGAGAAGGAGCTTAACGGTCGCGGCCGCATTCTGGTGCGCCCGAGCGGTACCGAGCCGCTGGTTCGCGTGATGGCCGAGGCCGAGACGCACGAGCTGACTCAGCGCGTCGTTGACGACATCGTCGAGGTTGTCAAGCGCGAACTTCCCTAATGGTCAAAAACCAATGCCAAGTGGTAAACTAGTAAGCTGGTTTTGATTATTGGTATGTCCAAGGGGGAGCATGTTCACTAAAGTCCTAAGGTCTTTTGGTATGCGTGGTCGAGTCCTTACGCTGGATGCTCCCATCTCGGGCGATGTCATTCCGCTTTCCGAGGTTAACGACCAGACGTTTGCCACGGGCCTTTTGGGCCAAGGCGTTGCCATTCGGCCTACGGGCACGCGCGTGATTGCACCTGCGGATGCCAAGATCGAGGCGATTTTTCCAACGGGACACGCCGTTGCGCTCAACACGGTCGATGGCTTGGATGTTTTAATCCACGTTGGACTCGATACCGTTCAGCTTGAGGGCAAACACTTTACCGTGCATGCACAGGTGGGCGATATCGTCCATAAGGGCGATGTGCTTATCGAGTTTGAACGCGAGGCAATCGAGGCCGAGGGCTACGATGTGACGGTTCCCATTTTGGTGTGCAACTCTGTTGAGTTCTCGAGCATCAAGGGCTCCGTCGGCGAGCATGTCGAGGAGATGGATCAGCTCATCGTCGCTCGCGAGCGCTAACTCGTTCGCTTGCCCTTTGGCCTACAATTCAAACACGTTTACGGAGGGCGCCCTTGAAAGAGGGCGCCCTTCGTGGCAAGATGAAAAATGTCCGAGGCTAAAAGGCTTCGGGTCACCGTGGACGGGCAGGGGCCTCGACGCGGCTAGACACGAGATACATACATTACGCGACCTCGCCCTGGTGGCCGCACACGTTGGTTGCGGCCGACGCAGGCCGCGGGCAAGTGCTTGTAAGGGGAGCCTTGCCTCTCTTCTACGAGAAAGGATGCGTAATGAAGATCATTAAAGCTAAAGACTACGAGGATATGAGCCGCAAGGCCGCCAATATCATCTCGGCGCAGGTTATCCTTAAGCCCGATTGCGTGCTCGGTCTTGCCACCGGCTCCACTCCGATTGGCGCCTACAAGCAGCTCGCCGATTGGTACAAGAAGGGCGATATTGACTTCTCCGAGGTCAGCACCTATAACCTGGACGAGTATCGCGGCCTTTCGCACGATGATCCCCAGAGCTATCACTACTTCATGCGCGAGAACTTCTTCGATCACATCAACGTCGATCTGAATAACACGCACGTGCCCGATGGCTCCAACCCCGATGCCGCCGCTGCCTGCTCCGAGTACGATAAGATCGTCGCTGCCGCCGGTTACCCGGATCTGCAGCTGCTCGGCATTGGTAATAACGGTCATATTGGCTTCAACGAGCCCGATGACCACTTCTCCAAGGGTACGCACTGCGTCGACCTCACCGAGAGCACCATTCAGGCCAACAGCCGCCTGTTCGATAGCATCGACGACGTTCCCCGCCAGGCTTACACCATGGGTACCCAGACCATCATGTATGCCCGCATGATCCTGGTCGTCGCCAACGGCGAGGCCAAGGCTCAGGCTGTGCACGATATGTGCTATGGCCCGGTTACGCCCGAGTGCCCGGCTTCGATCCTGCAGCTGCACACCAACTGCGTCGTCGTTGCCGACGAGGCTGCCCTTTCGCTCTGCGAGTAGTACAATCCGAGCGATTTGTTATTACTTTGTTACAGGCTCCCGTTCTGCGGGGGCCTTTTTTATTATGCATATGCGGGATGGCGGCTAGCTTATAGACTCATGGGCCCCTATGCTGCGTCCGTCCGCAATATCTGCCAGCGGAATCAGAATGAGCGCGGGCTTTATGGTGTGCATAACATTAGCTTGCCAAAAGCTTGACGGTGGTGCCTCGAATAGTGTGATGCATTCTCTAGCATATTCTATTCAAAAATGCTACTAATGAGTCGCAAACGGTAGCAGCGCGTAGGCGAGTTGCGCAACAAAATATTACAAGCCCCATTGCGTTACACTGCCAAATGAGTGGGACATGCTGGCAAGCGCATTGACCTGCGCAAAGACCGGTTGGTTGGGGGAAAAGTTTCAATCGGCGCTCGCTGAACAAAAACTTGCCAAATGCGAACCGAAAGACAACCTAAAACTCTGCGTCGTTCGATTTACGGGATGGCTTGGGCTGTCTTGCGATTACGGTGTCCATGTGGCCGAGGTAAGGAGCGAGCATGATGAACGGGCTGAACGATACGGACGATCTCGAATTGGCGCCATTGGGCACAGGTTATATGGTCCGACGTGATCGCCTGATGAGCGAGTTGATTGTCAAGGGCCGCAAGGCGGGCATTGTGTTGCTCTATGCACCAGATGGGTTTGGGAAAACATCGATATTGCTTCAGTACACTCAGGAAGTCAAAAGCGACCCGACGCGCGGTCTGGTACGAATCATCGAGGCTGACCGCGCGATTGCCCGCGAGGTGTTTATGCAGCTCGAAGTGGTCACAGATGAACTTGAGGACAAACCGCGATCGTTGATTGCGATTGATAACGTCCCCAACCTCGATCAGCAAGATACCGAGGAGCTTATCGATCGAATTCGAGGCCTGCGCACTATGGGGATCGGGGTCTTTGTCACCTGCCGCCCCTCAAATCGCCAGTTGATTCGCGGGCTGGGTGACTCGGTCAAGATCAATGCGCAGATGCTCAAGGTGCATGCCTATGAGTATTCGGCTTGGGCATCGGCGTTCTCGATTAGCACGTCGCTCGATTTTTACCAGCTCACACAGGGTGTTCCCGAGTTGGTTTCGGCTATGCAGACGGGGCTGTACGGAGAGGGCGACGTTGCCAGCTTGCTCGAAAACGAGATTGTCAACGTATACGGTGCGGCACTTGCCGATATGGCATCAATCGATAACGGCGCCCTATTTAACGTGGCGTGCGTGATGGCCCTGATGGGCGAGGGCAAGATTGCGGAACTTGAGGCATGCGGTGTCAGGCTCTCCATGATCGATCAGTCCTATCTTGTTCGTGATTATCCGATTTTTGGTGTCGATCCGGTCGACCGAAGCTTTACGTGTATGGGCACCGAGGATAACGCGCGCCTGAGATTACGAAAAATGGTTGCGGAAATTCGTCCAGAGCTCGTTATGCGCGCGGCACGCATTCTGCTCAAGGCGGGCCGATGCGATGCTGCGATGGATTTGGCAGATGCCTTTTTGGATCGCGACGCCGTCCTTGAGCTTGCTGGACAGTATGGTGTCGATTTGGCTCTGACTGGGCGTGGAGGGGATGTCTGTCGCGCGGTACTGAGGACGACGGATGCCGACAAGCCCGCGTTGGAGCCGACGCCCACCGAGGCACTTGGTGTCTATTTGGCGGCGGTAAGCGTTTCGAATACTAAACTGGCCCGGTATATGGCCTCGATTGTCGAACATGCGAGCGCACAGTCGGTCCGCGAGATTGATTTGGTTTCTTGGAAAGTCGCCCAGGTGCTTACGGTCGTCTGTTATGGAGATTGCGAGCTTGGGCTTCCAGCCAATCCTGCTCTTCCAAAAAATGAGGCATCTTGTGCTGCGCTCGATATGCTGTCGGCGCATATCGAGGTTAAGAGCCGGCTGACCGAACAGGCGAAAGACGGCGCAGCACTTTCGGGACTCAAGGCGAACAAGGTATATGATTGCGAACTCGATATTGCAGAGATTCTCATACGGGCAGATCGGATGTTGGCGGAGCTCTTTGATGGGTCCTTTATGGGAATCGATGAGCGTGACGACGAGATGTCTCGGACACGGGAGGCACTCGATGCTCGTGGGCTTAAGGCGCCGGCTGTCTGGGTGCGTATGGTGCTGGCGGCACGGCGTCTGCTTGCAGGCCTGCCAATGACTGACGATACGGCGTTTAATGAGCTCGATCGCTTTGCCGTGCGCGTGCGTGACAATCAAATCCAGCTGTTTGGCCTGCTACTTGAAGGCTGGCAGGCGCTCGCCGAGGGGCGCCCGGTCAACGCGAAGTTCCGCGCGGTCCAGGTACTCAAGCTTGCTGACGAGTCGATCGCATACATGCGCGACAACGCGTTGCTGTTGGAGCGTGCATCAAGCCTTCGCAATACGTCGATGGTGTCGGTACGAGAAGAGGCAGAGCTGCTCGACCTAAGTCGGACACAAGTCGGCGGCGCGGAGGCTTGGGTCGTAGCGCTGCATTTGGCGTCTGCGGGCCGTGACAGCGATCTTGCCGCCTGGATGTCTATGAATCGTTCTGGGATTCTGGAGCCAGCGTATCGGCTGTTTGCACGCCTTGCGATGCATTGCCTGGGCGAGCCTGCTGCCAAGATTCGAAAGAAGCTCCCGGTGCGTGAGCTATCGCGATATTCGCTGCGCGACGATTTGGAGGGAGAGAGCGAGCGGCTGTTCCAGGTCGGCGAGGTCGAACCCGTCGACGCTATCGATCATATCGAGATTCGTATGTTTGGCGCGTTTCGTGCCGAGCGCGACGGATTTCCCATCACAGACAAGATGTGGCGTCGTAAGAAAGCGGCAACGCTTGCCGAGCGGCTTGCGTTGGGTATCGATTCGTTTGTCGATCGCGAGACCTTGGCTATGGAACTGTGGCCACATGCCGAGTACAGTAGCGCCCGTAACAACTTGTATTCGACTGTGTCACGCTTACGATCCGCTTTGGGACCCACGCCAGATGGCAAGTCGTGCGTCCTGATTCAAAACGACTGCCTTGGCCTCAACAGGGATTACGTTAAGACCGATGTGAAGCTATTTGAGCAGATAAGCCGCGAGATTTTGGGTAATCGCACAAGAGTGCGTGGGCCTCACCTGGTCGAGCTGTGTCTTAAGATCGAACAGCTCTATACCGGACCGCTGTATATCCCCAACGGTTGCAATCCGACGTACTTTTTGCGCATGCGCCGCATCATGCAGTCGAAGTTTATCGACTGCATGATTGTGGGAGCAAGCGCTGCCTTGGAAGAAAACGACCTGCAGTCGGCAATCTGGCTGGTAGAAGCGGGGCTACGTCAGGAGACCGCACGCGAGGACATGGTGCGATGCGCCATGCGCGTGTACGGAGCGGCGGGGAGACGCCGCGATATCGTCGAGCTCTATAGCGGGCATATCCATCATCTTAAGGAACAGGTCGCAGGTGTTCCCGAGCCCGAGACCAAGCGTCTCTACGAGCGTCTGGTCGAAAGCAGGGTCAACCGACCGTTCATTGAGCGATAAAAAAACGGGCGCCCGTATCATTCGGACGCCCGCAGGCTTGCTCTGTGTGAACCGATCAGCCCTTAGACGAGCTTGATCTTCTCAATATCCTTGCGCGAGGACTCTCGATACAGCGAGAACTTGCGGCCGATAACCTGAACGACGTCGGCGTGGCAGCGCTCGGCGAGTTCCTCGGCGGCCTCGCGGGCAGAAAGGCTGGAGCCGTCCAGCACGGAGCACTTAACGAGCTCGTGCTTTTCCAGGTAGGCGGCCGTCTGCTCGACGGTACCCTCGTTGACATCGGACTTACCGATGATGATGGCGGGGTTGAGGTGATGGGCCATGCTGCGAAGCTGCTTGACCTGGGCTCCTGTCAGTGCCATGGGATCTCGCTTTCTATGTATGGGGCGCCCCGCGATGGGGCCTTAATCTACGTGAGCTGTCCCACGATAGCGCAGGAACGGCGCGGTGTGGAGCGCGTTTGCCAGTTCGCAAAGAATGCGGATGCCGGGCGGGTAGACGATGCATACTTTAGATGGGCTACGGTCGGGGCGCAGAGACCGGCTCCCAGGCGATAAACGCCCATCGGACCTTGCGGATGTGGTCGAGCATGTAACGTCCCTGCGGCACGCCCTTGGATCCCGGCTCGCCGGCATGGGGGTTCTCGATCATATGTTGGGCGATATAGTCGCGCAGACGATCGATCTTATCCTCGTTGCCATGCTCGAGCATACGGGAGAGGTCTGCCACGGCGGCCTCGAGGCTATCGAAGGTGTCACGACGGGGCGATTCAAAATACGTGACCAGCGGTAGTGCACCCATCTGAATAAGGATGTTAAAGGCGTACACAAAACCATTGCTACGGGTAACCGAGGCACCGATGGCATTCATCACGTGCAGGTCATAGCGCGGGCTGGAGTTGGCGACCATCGTGACAGCACAACGCCGCCGAGCAGCCTGTAGACGCATCCATTCGCCATTCCAATCCGCAGAAAGAAGCTCAGATTGAATTACACCATCAGCCACGGGCCATCCCCCTTACAACAAAAAAGCGGCCCCTCCCAAAAGAAGAACCGCAGCCAGCATATATCAGAAAAAGAACCGTTCCAACGCCAAACCGCCGCACCAGCCAAGTGGTGCAGGAGCGAAGCAACTGCAACCGGGATAGAACCCAACTGAGGTCCCGTTGTGCGGGAGCCCCGGTGAGGGCAAATATATAAGGTCGATCGCGAGTTCCGCACGAGCCGGAGAGCACTTAATGTGCTCTCCGTGCGAGCAGGACTGTCCGAGCAGGCGACCTTATATATTTGCCCTCACCGGGGCTTCCGCCCGAATCCTTCAGCTAGTTCTTGAGCGAGTTCAGCGGCGCCGGGAAGCGTCCACCGCGGTGGGCAAGCACGGTGCCGGCGTTGGGGTTCACCGGCATGATGGGCGCACGGCCAAACAGGCCGCCATACTCGACGCAGTCGCCCACGCCCTTGCCGATGGCGGGGATCACGCGCACGGCCGTGGTCTTATTGTTGATGACGCCGATGGCCATCTCGTCGGCGATAATGCCGGCGATAGTCTCGACCGGGGTGTCGCCGGGAATGGCGATCATGTCCAGGCCAACGGAGCACACGCAGGTCATGGCCTCGAGCTTCTCGAGCGAAAGCGCGCCGGCCTCGACGGCGGCGATCATGCCGGCGTCCTCGGACACGGGGATAAAGGCGCCCGAGAGGCCGCCCACGCTGGAGCTGGCCATGACGCCGCCTTTCTTGACGGCATCGTTGAGCATGGCGAGCGCGCAGGTCGTGCCGGGGCCACCGCAGGTGCCCACGCCGATGATCTCGAGGATGCGCGCGACGGAGTCGCCGACGGCAGGCGTAGGCGCCAGCGACAGGTCGACAATGCCTTTCTCGACACCTAGGCGACGGGCGGCCTCGCGACTCATGAGCTCGCCGGCACGGGTGATCTTAAAGGCGGTCTGCTTAATCTTTTCGGCGACTTCCATCATCGATGCGGAATCGGGCAGCTTCTCCAGGGCTGCGGCCATAACGCCGGGGCCCGAGACGCCTACGTTGATGACGGCGTCGGCCTCGCCACCGCCGTGAACGGCGCCCGCCATAAACGGGGAGTCCTCGACCATGTTGGCAAAGCAGACAAACTTGGAAGCACCGACGGAATCCTCATCTGCCGTAAGCTTGGCGGCATCGATGATGGTCTGAGCCGCCATGAGCACGGCGTCCATGTTGATGCCGGCGCGCAGGCTGGCGACGTTGACGCTGGAGCAGACGCGGCTGGTGGTAGCGAGCGCCTGGGGGATGGACTGGATGACGCGGCGGTCGGCGTCGCCGATGCCCTTCTGGACGAGTGCGGAGAAGCCGCCCAGGTAATCGATGCCGAGCGTCTCGGCCGCGCGGTCGAGGGCATGCGCGATGGGGGTGAGGTCCTCATCCTTGCAGCACGCGGCGATCTGCGCCACCGGGGTGACGGAAACGCGCTTGTTGACAATGGGGATACCGTACTCGCGCTCGAGGTTCTCGGCGGTCTCGACCAGATGCTCAGCCGTGTGCGTCACGTGGTCGTAGATCTTCGTGCACATGCGGTCGAGGTTCTCGTCGCCGCAACCCATGAGCGAAACACCCATGGTGATGGTCCTGATGTCGAGGTTCTGCTCCTCAACCATGCCGCGGGTTTCCGCGATTTCTGCGGGCGTGATCGCCATCCTTGCACTCCTATCTGCCAAAACGAGCATAGTCTTGTCTATTCTAACGTGCCGCACGTGCCAAGTGGCGCATGCGGCACGTTTTGGTGCTCGGTTGTTTCCGTTGTGTTACTGCCCAAAGACCTCTTCGGCGATACGAGCGCTTTCGGCGGCGTCCTTGGCATAGTAGTCCGCGCCGATCTGCTTGGCGTATTCGGGGGTGAGTACGGCGCCGCCTACGATGATCTTGACGTCCGGCACCTCGGCATGAAGCAGTTTGATGGTCTCCTCCATAGCGACGACCGTGGTGGTCATAAGCGCCGAGAGGCCGACGAGCTTGATGTCGCGCTCCCGTACGGTCTTGAGCACCTCCTGCGGGTCGACGTCGCGGCCTAGGTCAAAGACGGTATAGCCGTAGTTATCGAGCAGCATCTTGACGATGTTCTTACCGATGTCGTGGATGTCGCCTTTGACGGTGGCCACGCAGATTTTGCCCTTGTCGGCAATCTCGCCGGCGGGCATCCGGCGCTTGATGGTGTCAAAACCCACGCGTGCGGCCTCGGCCGAGGCCATGAGCTGCGGCAAGAAGAACTTTCCCTGGTCAAAGAGAACGCCAACCTCGTCGAGGGCGGGGATAAAGTGGTTGTTGATGAGGTCCATGGCGTCGTGGTCTGCCAGCAGACGCTCGGTCTCGGCCGCAATCTCGCCTTTGCGGCCCGAGACGACCATGCGACGAATCGGGTCGTCGTTGCCGTCGGTGTCGTCGGTGCCAGCGGCGGGCACAGTGTCGGTCGATACTGTCTGAGCCGCCGCCGGGTTCGCGGCGATCTTGTACGGATCGGTCCAGCCGGCGTAGCGCTCGATGTATCCGGTTGAGCCCTCGTCCTCAACGCTCAAGACGCGATAGCTGTAGACGGTATCCATAAAGCGCTTGGAGCCCGGGTTCATGATGGGGGCGTCCAGGCCCGCGCCAAAAGCGGCAGCCAAAAAGACCGAGCCCAGCAGCGGGCGGGCGGGCAGACCAAAGCTGATGTTCGACACGCCGAGCGCGCATTTGACGCCCAGACGCTCCTTACACAGGGACATGGCGCGCAGGATCTGTTCGGCTTGGCGTTGATTGGTCGAGGCGGTCATGACCAGGCAGTCGATGAGGATGCGGTCCGGTCCGATGCCGTAGCGGGCGGCCTCGGCCACGATGCGCTCGGCGATGGCGAAGCGAGCCTCGGCGGTATCGGGAATGCCGCCTTCGTCGAGCGTGAGGCCGACGACGTTGGCGCCGTAATGGGCGACCAGCGGAAAGATCTCATCCATGATCTGCTGTTTGCCATTGACCGAGTTGATGATGGGCTTGCCGGCGTAGCGGCGCACGGCAGCCTCGACGGCGGCGGGATCGGTGGAGTCGATCTGCAACGGCAGCAGCGTGGAACCCTGGAGCTGCTCGGTGGCCTGTTGGATGATCTTGACCTCGTCGATCTCGGGCAGGCCCACATTGACGTCCAGGATGTCGGCGCCTTGCTCCTGCTGGCTGATGCCCTGGCTTACGACGTAGTCCAGGTCGCCGTCGCGTAGGGCCTGCTGCAGGCGCTTTTTGCCGGTGGGATTGATGCGCTCGCCGATGACGGCGATCTTGTGGCCGTCACAGGGAAGGTCCACCACGGTCTGGGCGCTTGTGACCGACATGCTGGGCTTGCGGCGGCGCGGACTGGGCGTGTGGTTGTCGATAAGCGTGCGCAGCGCTGCCATGTGCGCCGGCGTGGTGCCGCAGCAACCGCCCACGACGCTCACGCCGTCGGCGATCATGCCGGCGACGGCCTTGGCGTATTCGGGGGCCTGGATGTCAAAGACGGTGTTACCGTCGTCGTCCACGTGGGGGAGTCCCGCGTTGGCCTGCACCATAACGGGCTTGTCGGTAACGGTGAGCATGCGTGCGGCGAGTCCTCGGAGCTCGGCCGGTCCCTGGCTGCAGTTGATGCCCAGGACGTCGGCGCCGATGGCGTCGAGCGTGATGGCGGCAACCTCGGGACTCGTACCCAGGAAGGTGCGGCCGTCTTCCTCAAAGGTCATGGTGGCAAAGACGGGCAGGTCGGAGTTCTCGCGGCAGGCAAGGACCGCCGCCTTGATCTCGGCAAGGTCGGTCATGGTCTCGATAATAAAGAGGTCCACACCCGCGTCGACGCCAGCGCGCACTTCCTCGGCAAAGAGGTCATAGGCCTCGTCGAAGCTGAGGGTACCCAAGGGGCGAAGCAGCGCACCGATGGGGCCGATGTCGCCGGCGACGTAGCGGGCACCGGCCGCGCGGGCGCAGGCGACAGCGGCGGCAAAGACATCTGCCACGGTGGCGGCACCGTCGAGCTTGTGGGCGTTGGCGCCAAAGGTGTTGGCGGTGATCACATCGCAGCCGGCCTCGACATACTGACGCTGAATATCGGTAATGACCTGGGGCTCCTCAAAGTTGAGCAGCTCGGGCAGGGCGCCGGCCTTCATGCCGGCCGCCTGCAGCATGGTGCCCATGCCGCCGTCGAACAGCAGGTGCCCCGTGCCCTCGATGGCGGCGCGCAGGCGATCGTCCTTAATGCAAAGGTCGTCGATCGTGCGCGTCTTGTACGTGGCGCCCTTGCGGCGGGCAGCATCAACGGGCGCCGCAAGGGCGGCGCCGTCCAGATCATGAGTGATAAGCGGGGTGAACATTAATGAACTCTTCTTCTGCTAGTAATTACTGATTTTCTTTACGGTGATCGAGGACAGGTATTTATCCTTTTTTGCTTTATAGGTTGCTGCTTTGTCCAGCGATTGCTGACATTCGTTCCAGATCGAATAACCGGATATAAGGAAGATAATTCCCAAGACAATGAGGATGGTGCCTATAACGAAATGGCTGAACAGGCATGCTAAAAGACCGATTCCGCAACATATATATCCAGGTAGAACTTCCTTTGACGAGGCAATACGCAATGTTTCCGCTTCTTCTTCGACCCCTTTAATGGCGCGTTCAAATTCTTGGTCAAATATGGGCTTAACATCTTCTGCAGATGGGTCTTGCTGTGATTCGAGCCACTTTAGGTTGCTCTTTTCGTATGAAAGGCTTCGTTCGAATATCTCTCGATCCTGCTTTAATGCTGAGCTGTACTTTTTGCTTGAAAATAGCTTTCGGGATATTTTGTATAGGGTATTTGCGTTGCTCGATGAAGTCCCATACTGCCAATCTTTAATATTTAAGTTGATGGCCATTTTGGCAAAAGGTCTAATTCTTCTGTAGCGGCTTTTTCTTTCCGTTCAAGTTTTTGATATTCATCTTCAACGAAAACAAGGGGTACAGAAGGTAGGGCAGACGGGAACGTTGATGTAAAGACCGCTAGTCTTGATATATCAGAAAAAACGATAGCTTTTGATCCTGAGAGAAGAGACTGTATTTCCTTTCGATAATTGGACGCCTCCGGCTGGTTTTTAACGTCTTGCCAGTGAATTCCGTGCTGGCAGAGTGTTTTTTGCCAGCGTTTTCTTGTCGGCGGTTTGAATAAATGATCGAATAGCCTCGTACCGTCAGAGGTTTCAACAATAAGAGACAGCATCTCCTCACCGAGCTTGCTGCTTCCTGTTGTCTCTATGCTTAGAATTAGAACATCGCTAGGGGCGTTTCTAATAAGAGAGAGAATATTACGACTATCAAAATCGGATAAAAATTCTTCTGTCTTTTTAATCTGCAGCTGCGCTTCCTCTATGGCTTTATTTCTCTGACTCTGTGTTTCCCTCTGCTCAATTTCCTGTATGAGAGCGAGAGCAGATGAGCTAATTTCGAAGGGGAGGTCGTAAGTGATTTCATAGTTACGTTTGAGGTAGTAGTTTGAAGACACGGCTGAATTGTCATCAAAGAAATCTACGCAAGTTGATTCGTAAGTATGGCTTTTTGACCGTTGCGATGAACGCGTCTTTTTGCTTGAACAGAACGAGTCGTTAATTCCAACAGTGGTTTTGTTGTAAACGCGATTGTATAGTGCGCGAGAAGGATCTTTAACCATTCCGGTCTCTCGTTGTCCATATCCAGGAATGAACGCACTTTTTGCTGAGCGAGTAATCCTTCCTTTTGTTCGGGCGGAAATGGACTTTGAAACACTGGGGGTTCTGATTCCAAATTTCATTTCTGACCTCGTAACTTAACATCGGATTCAACTTTGGCATTTAGTATAAGTCAAGCGCTAAATCTGCCATTTCTACCCCGTCCCCAGGTGGCTGGAATAGCAGGTGGTGTGGGCGGCGCGGAAGCGGCAGTGCTCGCGCATGCGGCAGATATTGCAGGTGGGGCGACTCTGGGCGTCGTGGACCTCGCCGTCAAACAGACCGATCACCGCGGTCACGCTCTTGGTGGGCATGAGCAGGCTGGTAGGTGTGACGGTAAGCCCGATGAGCCGCGTGGCGTTGAGTGCAGCCACGATTGAACGCTGAGCCGTAAGCGGGCAGTCGCCGTAGCCGGGACTGAAGCGCCAGTTACCGGCGAGTCCGTGTGCGGCGGCCGCAGCCTTGACCTGCTGGTCCATCTGCTCGACGGCAGCTTCCACATAGGCGGAGCACGCGGCATCGAGCACGGCTCCCTCTAGGGGCTGCTGGGCTCCCGTGGTGCGCAGACGACGCTCGGCGTCCATGCCGAGGGTGCATGCCATGAGCGCGGCAAAGCGGGCGTCTTTGAGATGTCGATAGATATCGCGACCGCGCAGCTCAACGTTGGTTCCAACCAGACGGATGCTGGGCTCTCCCTGCTCGTCCACGCCCATGGCGTCGACGGCAAATACGCGGCGCACGCCACGGGGCTCAATGTCCAGTTCCAAACGTTCAACGACAAGCTCAATACGTCGTGACAGCTCGGGTTCAATCTGCTGGCCGCCGTAACCCAGATACCGCAGCATCTCGGCACGATCGACGCGGGGATGGTGGGCATCATCGATACGGTAGAGCGCCGGCGACGCAAGGTCGGCCGGCACTTCACCAAAAGCTGTATCGATGTGCGGTTTTTCCATTACCCCAGGCGCTCCATAATGGTTGCGGCGATCTCAGGACGATTCATAGTGTATAGGTGCAGACCGTCGGCACCGTGCTCCTTAAGGTCGCAAAGCTGACGGGCTGCATAATCTACACCGGCTGCCTGCAGGCTCTCGGGATCATTCTCGTACTTGGCGAGAATCTTGATGACGGGGGAGGGCAGCGACGCGCCGCACATAAAGACCATGCGGCTGATCTGCGACTTGCCCATAAACGGCATGATGCCTGCGGTAATGGGCACAGTGATACCGGCCTTGTCGGCAAGCTCGCGAAAACGGTAGAAGCACTCGTTATCAAAAAAGAGCTGCGTCACAAAGAAGCTCGCGCCGGCGTCCTGTTTTTGCTTGAGATATTCGACCGAGAGGTTGAGATTCTCACAGGCAATGTGGCCTTCGGGGTAGGCTGCGGCGCCCACGCAAAAGCCGGCGTCGACGAGCTCGGGGATGAGATCGCGGGCGTAGGCGTAGTCCGAGGCGGGCTTGTCATCCTCGCTCGCGCCGGCGGGAAGATCGCCACGCAGGGCCAGCACATTTTCTACGCCGGCGGAGCGGTATTCGTCGATCTTGGCAGCGATATCGGCATGCGTGCGGCCAACGCAGGTGAGGTGCGCCACCGAGGGCGTATCGAATTCGCTCGTAATCATATGCGCGATGGGGGCGGTGGTGGCGCCGTTGCCCGAGCCGCCGGCCGAGCAGGTGACCGAGACAAAGCTCGGCGAAAGCTTGCACAGATTGCCAGCCACCTCGCGAGCCGTGTCGAGGGTAAGCTCGCCCTTGGGCGGGAACATCTCAAACGAAACGGGCGTGGTGCCCTGGGATGCTGCCTGCTTAAAAACCTCGTCGACGCGCATATCGTGCTCCTTTAGATACATTAGCGTGATGTGTTGTAAGGATTCTACAGCACCGCTGCGCTACGGTGGAGTTTTACTCGCTATTTGGAAATATCAATCGAAGATGCTTCGCTATCGGCATTCCCTATAACAGCGTAGCTAATTTGGAGCTTTTTTACCCCATCAACCAGGTACGCAGGGTAGTCTTTTTGGGACGGGGCTTTTTTAGCTACCCAATCCGGCGCCTCCAAAGCTTGAGACCATATTTAAATAGGGCAGCTAAAAAAGCCCCGTCCCAAAAAGACTACCCGTAAACCATGCGGAGAGGTCTGCAATTTATACAGTTGATTGGCTGTTGAGGGTGGCAACATTGCCGCGATGCGGTAACCTCATTGATTAGTTTCGCGACGGCAACATAACGGTAATGTCGCGGAAACACGGCGAGTCTAAGCTATGACTCGTTCGTTAGTAATCAACACCGCTTCTTACGCGGTGCCGATACGAAGGGAGTTCCGTATGGCCGAACTTACTGACCGCTTCGGGACCATGGTGTTCTCTGAGGAAGTCATGAAGGACTACCTCCCCAAGGACATTTGGAAGCGCCTTGCTGCAACCCTCGAGGACGGTGAGCCGCTCGACCTGGATGTGGCCAACGCCGTTGCCCATGCCATGAAGGTCTGGGCCATCTCCAAGGGCGCGACGCACTACGCGCACTGGTTCCAGCCGCTTTCGGGCATTACTTCCGAGAAGCACGACAGCTTCCTCGAACCCAACCACGACGGCACCGCTATTACCAAGTTTACGGGAAAGAACCTCATCCAGGGCGAGCCGGACGCCTCCAGCTTCCCCAACGGCGGCCTGCGTGCCACCTTCGAGGCCCGCGGCTATACCGCTTGGGATCCCACCAGCCCCGCCTTTATCAAGGACGATGTCCTGTGCATCCCCACGGCTTTCTGCTCCTACACGGGCGAGGCCCTGGACAAGAAGACCCCGCTGCTGCGCTCCATGACCGCGCTCTCGCGTGAGTCCAAGCGCGTTTTGGCGCTGTTTGGTAAGACCCCCAAGAAGGTCGTTCCTTCCGTGGGCGATGAGCAGGAGTACTTCCTGATCAAGAAGGACGCTTACCGCAAGCGCAGGGACCTGGTCATCACCGGCCGCACCCTCTTTGGTGCTGCTCCCTGCAAGGGCCAGGAGCTCGAGGAGCACTACTTTGGCGCTATCCGCCCCACCGTCTCGGCCTATATGAAGGACCTGGACGATGAGCTTTGGGCGCTTGGCATTCCCGCCAAGACCAAACACAACGAGGTCGCTCCCTGCCAGCATGAGCTCGCCCCCGTCTATGGCGAGGTCAACGAGGCCATCGACCAGAATCTGGTCATGATGGAGAAGATGAAGCTCATCGCCTCCCGCCACGATTTGGTCTGTCTGCTGCACGAGAAGCCCTTCGAGGGCATCAACGGTTCGGGCAAGCACAATAACTGGTCGCTTGGCACCGAGTCCGAGAATCTGCTCGATCCGGGCGACACCCCGCTCGACAACCTGCAGTTCATCGTCTTCCTCACCGCGGTGATCGAGGCCGTCGATAACTATCAGGAGCTCCTGCGTGCCTCCGTTGCCTCGGCCGGCAACGACCATCGTCTGGGCGCCAACGAGGCTCCTCCGGCGATTATGTCCATCTTCCTGGGCGACCAGCTTACCGAGGTCGTCGAGAAGATTATCGATGGCAAGGCTTCCGTCCATGCCACGCGCGGCGTGCTCGACCTGGGCGCCGATACCCTGCCCAAGCTGATGCAGGACAACACCGACCGCAACCGCACCTCTCCGTTCGCCTTCACCGGCAACAAGTTCGAGTTCCGTGCCTGCGGCTCCGAGCAGAACGTCTCCGACTCCAACCTGGTGCTCGATGCCGCCGTGGCCAAGTCGCTCAAGTCCTTCGCCGATGCACTCGAGGGTACGCCCGAGGATAAGTTCCAGGACGCCGCGCTCGAGTACTGTAAGAAGGTGCTGACCGATCACCAGCGCATCCTGTTCTCCGGCGACGGTTACTCCGACGAGTGGCCCATCGAGGCCGAGAAACGCGGCCTTGCCAACAACAAGACCACGGCCGACGCTCTTCCCGCCTTTGTTTCCGATAAGGCTATCGCGCTCTTTGAGGAGACGGGCGTTCTGACCAAGGCCGAGGCCCAGTGCCGCTACGACTGCAAGCTCGAGAAGTACAACAAGCTCATGAACATCGAGGCTACCACGATGATTCGCGAGGCACGTCGTACCTATCGTCCGGTCATCACCGCCTATGCCACCAAGGTCGCTAAGGGCCTTGAGACAATTCGTGCTGCCGGTGCTGAGGCCGCCATGCAGTGCGAGCAGAACACGCTCAACAAGCTCTGCAACGGTATCACCGCGATCAACGACTCCATCAAGGCGCTCGACGCCGTGCATCAGAAGGCCGAGGCTCTCGATGGCCAGGAGCAGGCCAATGTGTATGCACACGAGGTCGTTCCCGCTATGGATACGCTGCGTGCCTCCGTGGATGCCATGGAGGAGATCGTGGCCGCCGACTACTGGCCGGTCCCGACCTACGACGACATTCTGTTCTACGTGTAGGGCATAGCCAACATATCGTCACGGTATTAAGCCGGGGTCCGCATCGCGCGGGCCCTGGCTTTTTGATTGCGAAGGACGCTTTGGAGTCCGTTTTGCCGCCGATTTGCCGGGGTCCGCACCCTGTCGGGTTCGAATCCCGGCACATGGGTAGAAAAAAGCCCGTCACCGCGGGGGTAACGGGCTTCTCGTTTCAAATGGTGCCCCCAGCGGGATGTCCGCGGGCGGCTGGCGCCGCCCGCTTCCGCTGCGTTGCTTCGCTCCTTGCGTGCTGCGCTGGAAAACGCTCACGCGTTTCCTCAGCTCCGTACCCTGTCGGGTTCGAATCCCGGCGTTGGGGTAGAAAAAAGCCCGCCACCGCGAGGGTAACGGGCTTCTCGTTTTAAATGGTGCCCCCAGCGGGATATCCGCGTGCGGCTGGCGCCGCCCGCTTTCGCTGCGTCGCTTCGCTCCTTGCGTGCTGCGCTGGAAAACGCTTGCGCGTTTCCTCAGCTCCGCACCCTGCCGGGTTCGAATCCCGGCACATGGGTAGAAAAAAGCCCGCCACCGCGGGGGTAACGGGCTTCTCGTTTCAAATGGTGCCCCCAGCGGGATTCGAACCCGCGATATCCACCTTGAAAGGGTGGCGTCCTTGGCCGCTAGACGATGGGGACAGCGGGAAAGAGTATAGCAGACTTTTTTGTCGGCGCGTATATCGTTGGCAAACTGGAAAACCACCACACAGGAGCTGGCCCTCTCCCCCCGATCTTCAAAAATCTCAATCTATAACATCTGGGCGGGTAAATCGGCCTTATCTGTTACAGATTGAGACAAAATGCAGGCGTCGGGACGAACGTCTCAATCTGTAACAGTAAGACGACCTTTGGTGGTCTAGATGTTACAGATTGAGACAAGCCGCTGGGACGGGTCAAAACCACCACAAAGATGCCTGTCCCTTTGTGGTGGCGGGGCGTTAGGGAAGGAGCTTCATCGCGGCGTCGTGGGCGGCGTGCTCGTAGGTGTCGTCGAGGGGCTTGAGCGGCAGCAGGGCGGCGGCCTGTGCATCGCCACGGCGCTCAAGGGCATGGGCGATGAGCCAGTCGGCGAGCTCGGGGTTCTTGGGCAGTGCCGGTCCGTGTAGGTACGTGCCGATGACGCCCTTGTAGATGAGGCCCTCAAAGCCGTCGTCGCCGTTGTTGCCGGTGCCCGTGACGACAGATGTTCCGAGCGGCGTGGCCTCTGCATCGAGCAGGGTGCGGCCGCCGTGGTTCTCGAACCCCACAAAGGGCTCGGGTGCCAGGTCGGTCTTGACGGCGACGTTGCCTATCAGGCGGTCGGAGCCGCGCACGGTCTCGGCGGCGATGACACCTAGACCCTCGATGCGATTTTCGCCCATATAGTACGAACGACCGAGCAGCTGATAGCTGCCGCAGATAGCGAGCAACGAGCCGCCGTCCTCAACATATGTCGCAACCTTGTCCTTTTGAGCGAGCAGCTCGTGTGCCACAGCCAACTGATCGCGGTCGGCACCGCCGCCCATCATGACGATGTCGGCGTCGGTAAGATCGAGCGTCTCGCCCATGCGGACCTCGTCCACGCGCGCGGGAATGCCGCGCCAGGCGCAGCGGCGCTCGAGGGCGATGACGTTGCCGCCGTCGCCATAGAGGTTGAGGGCATCGGGATACAGATAGACGATACGCAGCGGGCGCGGAAGCTCGACCGGCGCAATATCGGTGGGGACGGCGCTGCCATCGGTGCGTGTTACGGCGCAGGAGGCAACCGAGCTCGCATCGGCGTCTTTAAGTCCATCGAGCTCTTTGACCAGCGGCGGGAATGCCGTGTAATTGGCGACGGCGTAGAAGGTGTCATCGGCTGCCTCATCTGCCACGGCGCCGATCGCCTGCTCGATATTCGAGATGATGCCGGCGTCGATGCCGGCGTACTTCAGGCGCACCTGCATGTCGTGCGCGCGCGTACCCCCGGCAAAGGCGACAAGCCCTGGGGTATCGGCGATGCGCTCGAAGTCGACGTCGTAGATCCACGAGACATCGTGGCCGTCGGCGTCGTTGTCATTCAGGAAGAAGGCGCAGAGTCTGCCGCCTGCCGTTTTAATGGACTGGATCTGGCGATCGAAGCCCACGGGATTTTTGGCCAGGTTTGCCTCGACGGTACGGCCGGCAATCTCCCAGCGGCCCATGCGTCCGCCGGCGGGGACGTAGGCATCGAGCGTGGGCTGCAGATGCGCTGCGTCCACGCCCAACTCGCGCGCCGCAAAGAAGGCGGCGGCAACGTTGTAGACCATGTACAGGCCGTTGTAGCGTGTGGCGATGTGCGTTGCGGGCGCTTTTGCCTCGGGTCCAAAGGTCAGGTCAAAGCCGTAGCCGTCGCAGCCGAGCTCAACGCCTGTCACGCGACGGACCAGCGCGGGGCGACTCCAACCGCACGAAGGACAATGATAGGCGCCGAGCTGGCCGTACTGCACATAGTCGTACTCCAGCGGCGCGTTGCATTGCGAGCAAAAACGCGAGTCGCTAATGCGATCGGACTCGGTGCCCGTGGCGCCGTCGATGCCAAAGGCGATGCTCATATTGGGGACGCGTGCGGTGATCGAGGCGCAGAGCGGGTCGTCGGCGTTATAGATGAGCGTCGTTGCCGGCGAAAGCTCCAACGCGTGGGCTATGACGTCCTGGGTGTGGTCGATCTCGCCGTAGCGGTCCAGCTGGTCGCGGAACAGGTTGAGCAGCACAAAGTACGTTGGCTTGAGCTTGGGCAAGACGCGCACCGTGTAGAGCTCGTCGCACTCAAAGACGCCTACGCGCTTGCCGCTGGCGGCACGCTTAAGATCGCTGCGGCCCTCGAGCAGGGCACCCACCACGCCCGGCTCCATGTTGTTGCCGGCGCGGTTGCATACCACGGTGGCGCCGCTGGCGGCAACGGCGTCGGCGATGAGGTTGGAGGTGGTGGTCTTACCGTTGGTGCCGGTGACCACCACGCTGCGGTCGACAAGGCTCGCGAGGTCGCTTAGCAGATCGGGGTCGATCTTCATGGCGATGCGGCCGGGGAGTACGCCGCCCTGGCGCTTAAGGATGGAGCGCAGCCCCCAGCGGGCGATATCGCTCGAGGTGCAGGCGAGAGATGAGCGGAAGTTCATGAAGCCGTTCCTAACGTGAATGACATGGTCGTGGCGATCGTGCCGTTAAAAGCCATAACGGCGCGCAAATTCCTGGGCAAGCCGCGATACGTCTTCGCAAGCGTTGGCCCAGGGGGCAAAGTCGGGAGTATCCGAGATGATACCGTCGGCCTCCCAAACTGCCTGGTGCGAAAGGTCCCAGGGGTCGTGCGGCTCGGGCCGGCAGGGAAGGTACGGCGTCTGATACATGGGGTTCAGCAAAAAGAACGCGCCGCCCTCGCAGCGGTTGGCAAACTCACGCAGGGCGCGTGTCGCCGGGCGCATCTTGTTCGTTTTGAACAGCAGGATCGTGCGGGCGAGTAGGTACCAGGGGGAGTTCTCGAGGGCATCGGCCCCCATCTGCTCCTCGAGCTGGTGGGCCAGGGCAAAAAAGCCGTCCTCGTCTTCCAGACGAGCGAGGGCAAGTAGCACGGTGCCGGCAGCTCGGGTGGGATAGCCTTCCGCCTTAAGAACACGGCGAGAATAGTTGACGGCAGCACGGTAGCGAGCGCTCGCCATGCACAGCTGCGAGATGGCCTCGAGCGTGTGGAGCCACCCGATAAGCGCCGGCTCGCTCACGGTGAGATCGGCCGCCGTCACGCCGTCTGCCAGCACCTTGTTGGTCCAGTAGTGCGGGGCCTCCATATCGAATCCGGGCACGCTTTGCCGCAGGTAATCGGCTGTGGTCGCCTCGAGCTTCATCAGGTCGCCCAGGCAGGCGTCGACGGGCGTGTCCGCCAAAATGATGGCAAGCAGATGGGCATCGAAGACATACGCATCGACGCGGACGATCTTGAGCAGCTCATCGCGCATATCGTCGAACAGGCGGTTGCGCGTCTGCTCAAACTCCTCATCGCTGCCCATATCCTCGATACGATGGAGCTCGTCGAGCAGGTGGCGGTGAACGCCGGCATAGGACAGCAGCGCCTGGGCATGCTCGGTCTGCGCATACTTATGAGGGTTGACGCTCACATCGTTATGGACAAGATCGCGTGCTGCATCGGTGAGTTCGGGGTGCGACGCAACGTAGGCGCGCTCCAGGTAGGCGGGGATGTAGACGCTCGGATCCATTAGAGGTCTCCTCCCTTAAACGGCAAGCCCTGCTCGGCCGCCCGCAGGATGCGCTCGTCGATCTGGGAACGCACGATATCGTTGGTGGCGACCCAGGCGGCAAAGCTGGCGTTGTCGGGGGCGCCCAAGCCCTCCTGCAGTACCGGCGTCGCTTCGGACAGCGCAAGGACAAGCTCGTCGGTGGAGCCCACGCCCACGTTGACGCGGGCATAGACGCCATCGGGAAACTCGGTTTGAAAGTAAAGCGCCTCGGCTGCGTGCGGGCACGAGCGCGCAAGGATGCGCAAGTAGTGCTCGGCGCCCTCGTAGTCCAGCTCGCGCCAGGCAGCGCTCATCAGCGCGATGAGCGTCCACGGGTCTAAGTCGCGCTCTGCGTCCTTGGGACGACGGCGCAGCGGCGTGTTGGCAAGATAGGGGACGGAGTGGGCAGAGCGAAAGCGTTTGAGCTCCTCGGCGGGGTATTCGAGTTTTGCCATGGCGAGCATCGCAGTGTGGCGGACACCGGCCGGATCGTTGGGGGCAAAGTCCAGGCTGCGGTTTGCGGTTTCGAGCGACAGGCGGTAACGGCCGCTAATGAGGGCGCGCGACGCAAGGGCGGCAAGCCAGCGCAGGTAGGGGCGGCGTGTAAGGTCGCCTGCGGCCTCGCGCTCGTAGGGGTCCTGCGCCGAGGCGATCTTGAGTGCCAGGTCGTGCTCGACTTCATCGCGCTTGGATACCAAGTACTGTACGTACTCCTCGTTGGAGTTAGCGGTGAGGGCGGTCAACATGCGCTGAGCGTCCCAGTTGGTCGGGTCGAGTGCGGCTGCCTCGCGAAGCATGTTTTCGGCAGCGGTCTCTTCTTGCTCTGCCTGGGTATCGTCAGGGATAAAGGGAATGCGGTAGTCGATAGCCTCGACTACCTTGGCAATCAGATGTCCGGCGCGGTCGCGGTCGTGCACGATGAGCGGCGCGGGGTTGCGGGTGAATTGTTCCATCAGACGCTCTACGGCAGGGCCGTCGGTGAGCGGGATATTGTCGCGGCGCAAGGCCTCAAGAACGAGGCGATGGCAATCTTCTTGAATGGGATCGAATGCCATGGGGCCTCCTTTGCTGCGGTTAGGGTTCAAATGTCTCTATATAAGGTTCTAGTTTACCCGCATGAGGCACATTGGGAGTGCCGCACTTGGACATGCACCTTTGCACCACGAAGACGGATGTCGCATAAATGTCGGCACCTTGGACGACCGAGTGGTATCACGGTGCCGCAAACGGTCGATTTTTGGCGGCGAACGGTGTGTCTTTTGGAGGGGCACAGTCCTGCCCTGGATATGTGGTCAACCTTGATAAAACGTTTGCCCAGCTTGGGAGTATGAATGCCGCATAAGGGTCTTCAGGGATAGAAAAAACGTTTCATCATTGTCGACTTTCGGTAAATAACTGACCAACCAGAACGGTAAAATAATGTTTGTCTGAGCGTTGAGACGTTTAGACATCGCGCATTGTCATCGCCGGCAAGGCGCAAAACGGTCCTAACGGAGCCAATCGGGTGCTCCGTTATATACGCAAGTCTAAGAGGGGCTTGTTTAGGAGGCACAGTATGGGACGTTTTACCAATCCTCGCGATCTGTACTTTGGTGAGGGCGCTCGCCACGAGGTGAAGAACCTCAAGGGCAGCAAGGCCATCATCGTGACCGGCGGCGGCTCCATGCGCCGCGGCGGTTTTTTGCAGGACGTCGAGGCCGACCTCAAGGAGGCCGGTTTCGAGGTCAAGCTGTTCGAGGGCGTCGAGTCCGATCCGTCCGTCGAGACGGTCATGAAGGGCGCCGAGGCCATGACCGAGTTCCAGCCCGACTGGATTATCGCCATTGGCGGTGGCTCGCCCATCGATGCCGCTAAGGCTATGTGGCTGTTCTACGAGTATCCCGAGGAGACCTTCGAGGAGGCGGTCGTCCCGTTCTCCTTCCCGGAGCTCCGTCAGAAGGCTCACTTCTGCGCCATCTCCTCTACCTCCGGCACCGCTACCGAGGTCACCGCGTTCTCCGTCATCACCGACTACGCCAAGGGCATCAAGTACCCGCTGGCCGACTTCAACATCACCCCTGATGTCGCCATCGTCGACCCCGAGCTCACCTACACCATGCCCGCCAAGCTGTGCGCTCACACCGGTATGGACGCTCTGACTCACGCCATCGAGGCCTACGTCTCCACCGCTGGTTCCATGTACACCGACGCCAACGCCCTGCATGCTATCCGCGAGATCGTCGAGTGGCTGCCCAAGTCCTATCAGGGCGATCATGAGGCCCGCCAGCACATGCACGACGCCCAGTGCATCGCCGGCATCGCCTTCTCCTCGGGTCTGCTGGGCATTGTCCACTCCATGGCTCACAAGACCGGTGCCGCCTTTGAGGGCGACCACATCATCCACGGTTGCGCCAACGCCATGTACCTGGGCAAGGTCATCCAGTTCAACGCCAAGGACGCTCGCGCCAAGAGCCGCTACGCCTTCATCGCCAAGGAGATCCTGCACCTCGCCGGCGAGACCGAGGACGAGCTGGTCGAGGCTCTGGTCCAGGAGATTCGCGACCTCAACGACAAGCTCGACATCCCGCAGGGCATCAAGAACTACGGTGCCAAGGGCGTGAAGGCCGACGAGTCCATCATCGATTACGATGAGTTCGAGGCTAAGAAGCACGACGTTGCCGCCAACGCCATCCTCGACGCCTGCACGGGCTCCAACCCGCGCCAGCCGTCTCAGGAGGAGATGGAGCAGCTGCTCGAGTGCGTCTACACCGACACCCCGGTCACGTTCTAATCGGCACACATTGTTCTGATAAGGGTCTCGCGCTCTGTGCGCGGGACCCTTTTTCTATGGTGCAATCTAACCTGTCCTCAATGTGCCAAGTTGCCACAAGGGGACAGGTGGCTTTGCACCAATCGTTGTTTGATGAAGGGCGGATTCTCGTATGGCGCTTCCTATGGTTTATGGCGGTCCCGGCCGGTATGTTCAGGGGTCGGGCGAACTTTCGCGTCAGGGCAGATATTTGTCATGGTTGGGCTGCGCTGCCTATGTCTTGTTTGACCAGGGCACCGAGGATCGGCTGTGCAGGCAGATCGTCGATGGATTTCTGGACGAAGATCTAAGCGAGCCGTTCTTTAAGATTTATGACGGTCCGTGTACGGAAGAGGCCGTTGTCGAAATGGCCAAGGAAGCCCAGGCTGAGTATTGCGACATGGTGGTGGGCATTGGCGGCGGCAAGATGCTCGATATCGCCAAGGCCGTTGCGTTTTATGCCGAGTTGCCGTTGTGCGTATGCCCCACGGCGGCTTCGATGGACGGTCCGTGCAGCGCGATTTCGGTGCTGTATCACGAGGATGGGTCGTTCGACCGCTACCTGATGCTCGAAAAGAATCCAGATTTGGTTGTGGTCGATACCGGCGTGGTCGCGGCAGCCCCGCTGCGTATGACGGTCGCTGGTATGGGCGACGCACTGGCAACGTATTTCGAGGCTCGTTCGTGCGCCGCGGCGCACGGCGCCAACGAGCACGGTGGCGCGCCGGGACACTTGGCCTTGGTTGCGGCTCGTGCCTGCTATGACACGCTTATGGAGTTTGGTGTCGCTGCCAAGCGCGATCTCAAAAAGGGCCGTATATCGCCGGCGGTTGAGCGACTGATCGAGTGCAATATCCTACTCTCGGGCGTCGGCTTTGAGAGCGGTGGCTTGGCGTTGGCGCATGCCATCGCCAACGGCCTGACGATTCTGCCCGAGTGCAAGGCCATGCATGGTGAGGCCGTGGCATTTGGCCTGGTGGTGCAGCTTCGTTTGGAGTGCGCGCCCGAGCTTGATCAGGTGCTCGAGTTTTGCCGGCGCGTTGGTCTGCCGACGACACTCGAGGAGCTGGGCCTTGGTGAGATTTCCGATGATGACCTGCTGAGCGTTGCGGACGCAACTTTTAAGAACGAGCGCAATATGGCTAACGAACAGGCCAAGGTGACCAAACAAAAGCTCGTGCAGCTCATGTGCGGGGCATAGCTTGGCGCTTGATTGACCTTGTGCAATCGAGGCGGCGATAGGCCATAGGCTATTTTTCTCAAAGATGCGCCGCGTGTAATTTGCCCGAGGCGTGGGCCGATAGCGTATCATTATCTCTTGCTTGTTTGCACTGCTCAGGGAGGGGCCGCGCATGGCGCAGGAACACGATCTGTTTGATGACATTATCGAGATCAGCAAGGGTTTCGACTTTCTTAAAAACCCGCTTGGCGGTGTGACCGATGCGCTCGATCCGTCGGCGCCGCAGTGGAATCCCGCCGACTACAAGGAGCGTCCGCGCGGCAACACCATTCCGTGCCTGACCTGCAAAAACGAAAAGAGTGGCTGCTCCGCGTGCATGGATGTGTGCCCGGTCAACGCTATCGAGGTCGAGGAAGACTCCATCGAGATTCTCGACTCCTGCCGCAAGTGCGGCCTGTGCGCCGCTGCCTGTCCGACCGAGGCAATCATCTCGCCGCGCCTGGCGCCCAAAAACCTGTATGACGACATTGTCTCGGCGGCAACGAGCCACGAGACCGCCTACGTCACCTGCACACGCGCCCTTAAGCGCATGCCGCGCGAGAACGAGGTCGTCGTTGCCTGCGTGGGCGATATTACGGCCGAGACCTGGTTCTCGGTACTGGCGGACTATCCCAACGTGAGTGTGTACCTGCCCCTGGGCGTGTGCGATAAATGCCGCAACACCGGTGGCGAGGATATCCTGGGCGAGGCGATTGCGAAGGCTGAGGAGTGGTCTGGCACGGGTATGGGCCTGGAGGTCGACCCCAAGAGCCTCAAGTGCCATAAGCTTCGCGAGTACGAGCGCAAGGAGTACATGGAAAAGATTGCCCGCACGACGGGTCTGACGGTGACCAAGCTCAACCCGGCGACGGCGGCGCTGGCCTCGGTGACGCAAAAGTTGAAGGCCCATCGCCATCAGATTACCCAGCTGGAGCGCACGCTCAACACCATGTGCGGCACCACGACGGCAAAGCGTCGCCGTTCGCTCACGCACGGGCGGCAGCTGGTGCTTTCGACACTGCAGAACCACCCCGAGCTTGCCCAGAACATGCAGGTGAGCACGCCGGAGTGCGACTTTGACAAGTGCACGTCGTGCGGCGAGTGCGTCAACGTGTGCCCCACGTTCGCCTGCGATTTGGTGGGAAGCGGTCGCTTTGCGCTGGAGTCTACGTATTGCTTGGGCTGCGGCGCCTGTGTCAAGGTTTGTCCCGAACATGCGCTCAAGCTGGTCGAACACGATGCGTCCAACTTGGTTGTCGTCGACCCCGAAGCCGAGGAAAAGGCCGCTCAGAAGGCAAAAGCCCACGAAGAGGCCCAAAAGGTAAAAGCCGAGGCGAAGGCCAAGCTCGACAAGATGCTCGACCAGGTGGAGAAGCTCGCGGACTAGCTAAAAGAGCGTAAATGATGGCCGGTGGGACAGGTACTGCCCCGCCGGCAAAAAAGTTGCGGTGGAATAGTTCCCGTTTTGCCCTTAAGCGGGCCATTCTAGGAACTATCCCACCGCAACTAATAGATGGTTAGTTCATGCTGCTTTGGTGGCCGGTTCGACCGGTACCGTTGCGCGTCACGGTTTCATGGAGCAAAAAGAACCCGGGGACCTGTTTGGTCTCGGTGTATTCCATAAGGATGCCGTCGGCGTTGTAGGTCTGCCCGCGTACAACGGCGAGTGCGTTAAAGTCGTCGAGATCGAGCACGCGTGCATCCTCGGGCGTGGGATGCTCAATCGTTACATCGCGTTTGCCCGTGGCAATCTTAATGCCAAGGCCTTCTTCGAGGTAACGATAGATCGAGTCGTTGACAATCTCGGGTGTCAGCCCCGGTACCTGTGAGCTTAGGTAATAGGAGTCGTCGGAGCATACGGCTCGTCCGTCTGCATAACGGATGCGTTTGGCACGCGTGAGCTCACAGCCTTCAGGAAACCCGGTAATCTTGGAGAGCGCCTTGTTACAGACGAGGAGCTCAAAGACAGTGGTAACCGTTTTGAGCTCAAAGCCTCGGCTGGCTGCGATTTCCTTAAAGGTCTCGAGCCCGCCGCCGCCACGACTCGTCTCGTCACTGATGTTGCGAATGACGCGCATGCCTTTGCCTTGCTGGGGGAGCACGTAGCCATCTGCCGCAAGCATCGAGATGGCGCGACGGACCGTCATACGCGAACAGCCAAACAGCTGCGTGAGTTCAGTCTCCGAAGGCAGATAGCTTAGATAGGCGTATGTGCCGTCGTCAATCGACTGCTTCACGTTGTCATAAATGGTTTGGAAGATGGCTCGCGCCATGACGGTCTCCTAGAGCTGAGTGCGCGAGCGGTGGATGAGGACTGCTCGTGCAAGTGTCGATCGATTTACTTGCTGGGGTCGATTATATATTTACCCATGGCACGCAGAGCTGGGTCTGACAGGATGGCGGCGAGTTCTTCGAGGGAAGCCACCTTTGCGACCATCGAAGAAACGTCGATCCTGCCCGAGTCGATGAGCTCGAGCGCGCGACGCTGCGTATAAGGATTGATGAAGGATGAGGTGAGCACGAGCTCCTTCTGGAAGACCTCGAAGGGCTTGACGGTGATTGTCTCATCGGGCTTGGTAAGTCCGAACATCATAACCGTGGCCTTATGGCCGGCGATTCTAATGGCCTGCTCAATGGTGACGGGCTTACCGACACATTCGATTACAACGTCGACGTTGCCGACGCCCTCCTGCTTCAGGCGGGCCGGGACGTCCTCATGGATGGAGTCAATCGCCAGATCGGCGCCGAGTTTGAGCGCAACTTCGCGCTTGCCTTCGACGGGTTCGAGCAAAACGACTTTGGTGGCACCAGCGTTTTTGGCAAGCTGCATCATGAGCAGACCGATCATGCCACCGCCGATAACGACAACTGTGCTGCCGGGCTTGATGTTGCACATATCGATGCCGTGCAGACAGCACGCCACGGGCTCGGTCATGGCACCCTGCTCGAAGCTGGTGTGTTCGCCCAACTTGTAGACTTGCTGCATATCGACGGAGCAGTACTCCGCAAAGCCGCCGTTGACGGTGGTGCCGTAGCCGGTCATATGCTCGCAGTAGTGGTTGATACCGTCGCGGCAGGGTTCGCAGCAACCGCAAGGGTGGTTGGGGTCTATGCACACGCGATCGCCCGGTTTAAAGCCGGTGACATCGCAGCCCACGGTCTCGATAACGCCAGCGAACTCATGGCCAAGGATCGTGGGCGGGGTAACATCCGCTGCACCCTTGTCGCCTTCATAGATATGCACGTCGGTGCCGCAGACGCCGCAAGCTTTGACGTTGATCAGCACGTCGCGCTTGCCCACGGCCGGTTTTGCCGAATCCTCGACCCTGAGATCGTGCTTTCCATAGAAGACCGCGCTTTTCATGGTGACTCCTTTACATGGCGGTGAATGTTGTATTGAAGTATAGGTATGTAAACATTCTTATACAAGCATATCTAGACAAGTTGATAAATATTTTGGTTTTGAATAATTAAGACAAACAGGCAATAACATGTAATAACAGGCAAAATACTAGAAATAAACCGTTCGCCGTCAATTATTGACCGCTGACCGAACACAGAAACAGTATTAACTTGTCTAGATAAGTGATATGATAAAAACAGAAGCGCAAGAAGTCGGGGACACGGGCCCACCCGTCCTATTGCACGAGGTACACGCAAACGGCGCGCCTGCGGTCTCGAGTGAAGCCAAAACCGCAGTCGCTCCGAATGAAGAGAGGGGGATTCCCCGTCATGATGCAAAAGATACAACGTTTCGGCGGTGCAATGTACGCGCCTGCAATTCTTTTCGCATTTTCCGGAATCATCGTCGGCCTGGGTACGTTGTTTACCACCGAGGCGATCTTTGGCGAGATGGCCACAGCGGGCCATCTTTGGTTTGATTGCTGGAATGTGCTGCTCCAGGGCGGTTGGACGCTCTTTAACCAGATGCCTTTGCTGTTTTGCGTAGCGTTGCCAATCTCGCTTGCGAACAAGCAGAACGCTCGCTGCTGCATGGAGACTTTGGCCATCTACCTTACCTTCAACTACTTTGTAAGCACAATCTTGGGGCAGTGGGGCCCTGTCTTTGGGGTCGACTACTCTGTCGAGGCGGGCAGCGGTACTGGTCTTGCCACTATCGCAAGCATCAAAACGCTTGATATGGGCATCATGGGCGCGCTCATTATCTCTGGTATCGCCACGATGCTGCATAACAAGTTCTTCGATACCGAGCTCCCCGAGTGGTTGGGCGTGTTCTCGGGCTCCGTGTTCATCTATATGATCGGTTTCTTCGTTATGGTTCCGGTCGCTATTATCGCCTGCCTGGTGTGGCCGCATGTTCAGGCTGCTATCGCCGCCTTCCAGGGATTCATCCTTTCCGCCGGTACGTTTGGCGTGGGCGTCTTTGCTTTCTTCGAGCGCCTGCTGATCCCTACAGGCCTGCACCACTTTATCTATACGCCATTCTATTACGACAATGCGGCGGTCAACGGCGGCATCTTTGCCGCTTGGGCCAACATCCTGCCCCAACTGGCTGCCGATCCGAGCATTGCTCTTAAGGATGCCGCACCCTGGGCTGCCTATACCTGCCCCGGATGGACTAAAGTCTTCGGCTCGCTTGGCGTCGCCATTGCGTTTTATATGACCGCCAAACCCGAGCGCAAACAGCGCGTCAAGACTCTGCTCATTCCCGTCACCCTTACCGCCATGCTCTGCGGTATCACCGAGCCGCTTGACTTCACCTTCCTGTTCGTCGCGCCCGGCCTGTTCGTCGTCCACTGCGTGCTCGGAGCGCTCGGCTGCATGGCTCAAAACCTCCTTGGCGTCGTAGGCATCTTTGACGGAGGCATCATCTCGATGCTCTCGTGGGACTGGCTGCCCCTTTGGGCCGCACACGGTCTGCAGTACGCCATCTCCATCCTTGTCGGTCTGTGCTTTACCGCTCTTTGGGTCGTGGTCTTCCGTTTCCTGATCGTCAAGTTCGACTTTAAGACCCCCGGTCGCGAGGATGACGATGTTGAGGTCGAGCTCAAGTCCAAGGCCGACTACAAGCAAAAGCAGGGCGGTGCTGCTGCTAGCAAATCGGTCGCCCAGAGTAAAGATGATGAGCGCTTGGTGCTTGCCGAGAACATCCTCGATCTACTCGGTGGCACGGATAACGTCATCGATGTAACTAACTGCGCTACCCGTCTGCGCGTTAACGTCAAGGACAAGGGCGTCGTTGCACCTGAGGCTTCCTTCAAGGCAATCGGTACGCATGGCTTGGTGGTCCAAGGCCAGTCGATCCAGGTCATCATCGGCCTTACCGTCCCGCAGGTTCGCGAGAAGTTCGAGAGTCTTCTGTAAACCATCGTCCATCGAAACAATCGGCCTTGCAGAGCCGGTATGCACCACAAGGCCGATTCTAGAGATAAAAAATCCACTTCTAGGTAACAATTCCAAACCGTGCAGGCCGCGTACGGGGATGGATTGAGCAAGCGGCCAGAATGAGGAGGACATCATGTCCAAGAAAAACTATGCCGTGACCATTGCCGGCGGTGGCTCTACCTTCACCCCGGGCATCGCTCTGATGCTGCTTGAGGAGCGCGACCGCTTCCCGGTCAACAAGGTGACCTTCTACGATAACAACGCCGAGCGCCAGGAGATCGTGGCAAAGGCCTGCGAGATCTACTTCCACGAGAACGCCCCCGAGGTTGAGTTCAACTACACCACCGACCCCGAGACCGCATTCACCGGGACCGACTTCGTGCTTGCTCACATCCGCGTCGGCCTGTATGCCATGCGTGAGCTCGACGAGAAGATTCCTCTCAAGTACGGTTGCGTTGGCCAAGAGACCTGCGGTGCCGGCGGTATCGCCTATGGCATGCGCTCCATCGGTGGTGTCATCGAGATCCTCGACTACATGGAGAAGTACAGCCCCAACGCTTGGATGCTCAACTACTCCAACCCCGCAGCTATCGTCGCCGAGGCCTGCCGCGTGCTGCGCCCCAACAGCCGCATCATCAACATCTGTGACATGCCGATCGACCTCATGGATAAGATGAGCCGTATGTGCGGCATCAAGGATCGCCGCGAGCTGCAGTATAGCTACTACGGCCTCAACCACTTTGGTTGGTGGAGCAAGATCTACGACAAGGACGGCAACGACCTCATGCCGCAGATTAAGGAGCACATGGCTAAGAACGGCTACCTGGACGGCATCGAGCACGAGGCCGGTAAGGAGCAGCATGTCGAGGAGAGCTGGATTCACACCTTCGGCAAGGCCAAGGATGTCTATGCTGTCGATCCCGAGACGATTCCCAATACCTACCTCAAGTATTACCTGTACCCGGACTATGTCGTCGAGACGTCTGACCCCAACTACACTCGTGCCAATGAGGTTATGGACGGCCGCGAGAAGAAGGTCTTTGGCGCTTGCCGCGACATCATCGCCAAGGGTACGGCTAAAGACGGCGGCTTTGAGCCAGATGTACATGCCAACTACATCGTCGACCTTGCCTGCGCGCTGGCCGAGAACACGCTCGAGCGCTTCCTGCTGATCGTCCCCAACGATGGCGCTGTGCCCAACTTCGACCCGACGGCCATGGTCGAGGTGCCTTGCATCGTCGGTTCCAACGGCTTTGAGAAGATTTGCCAGGGCCCGATCCCGCAGTTCCAGAAGGGCCTCATGGAGCAGCAGGTTTCCGTCGAGAAGCTCGTTGTCCAGGCTTGGGTCGAGGGCAGCTACCAGAAGCTCTGGCAGGCGCTCACGCTCTCCAAGACCATTCCTTCGGCGAGCGTTGCTAAGCAGATCCTGGACGAGCTCATCGAGGCCAACAAGGATTACTGGCCCGAGCTTAAGTAAGGACTGCTGTCTCGAACTCTCACGCATCTCTGCTTCATTTGCGCCGCCGCGGTGTCCGGATTCGCCCGGATGCTGTGGCGGCGCTATACTTATGCAGTTTGAAGTACCTGTACCAAAAGGAGCTGTCGTGTCCCTTTCCATCGGTATCGTGGGCCTGCCCAACGTGGGCAAGTCGACGCTGTTCACCGCGCTTACCAAAAAGACCGGCCTTGCCGCCAACTACCCGTTCGCCACGATCGACCCCAACGTGGGTATCGTCGATGTGCCCGATAGCCGCCTGCAAAAGCTCGCCGACATTGTCAACCCTGGCCGCATTGTGCCGGCTACGGTCGAGTTTGTCGACATCGCGGGCCTGGTGAAGGGTGCCAACGAGGGCGAGGGCCTGGGCAACCAGTTCTTGGCAAACATTCGCGAGACCGACGCTATCTGCGAGGTCGTGCGCTATTTTAAGGATCCCAACGTCATGCGTGAGGTGGGTCGCACGGGCGAGTTCGTCGATCCCGCTGGCGATGCCGACACCATCATGACCGAGCTCATCCTGGCCGACATGGGCACGCTTGAGAAGCAGCTGCCTAAGCTCGAGAAGGAGGCTAAGCGCGACAAGGAGCTCATGCCCAAGTTTGAGGTCGCCAAGCGCCTGCTTGCCTGGCTCAACGAGGGCAAGCGCGCCGCGTCCATGGAGATGACCGACGAGGAGCGCGCCGCTGCGAAGGGCCTGTTCCTACTCACCATGAAGCCCATCTTGTATGTGGCCAACGTGGACGAGGACATGCTCAACGAGGACCTGGCGCCCATCGATGGCGTCAAGCCGCTGCCGATCTGCGCCAAGATCGAGGCCGAGCTTTCCGAGCTCGATCCCGAGGATGCGGCCGACTACCTGGAGAGCCTGGGCCTGGAGCAGCCCGGCCTGGACGTGCTCGCGCAGGCAGCCTACAAGCTGCTCGGTCTGCAGTCGTTCTTTACGGCTGGCGAGATGGAGGTCAAGGCCTGGACGGTGCGTCAGGGCGCGACCGCCCCGCAGGCCGCCGGTGTCATCCATACCGACTTTGAGCGCGGCTTTATTAAGGCCGAGGTCATTGGCTATGACGACTACATCGAGCTCGGTGGCGAGCAAGGCGCCAAGGCTGCAGGCAAGCTGCGCATCGAGGGCAAAGAGTATGTCATGGCCGATGGCGACGTCGTGCACTTCCGCTTTAACGTGTAAGGACGGCGAGCATGTTTAAATATGGAAAAAAAGCTGGCTACATGGGCATCGCGCTGCTGGTGCTTGCAGTGCTTCCGCTGGTGGTCGCAGCGTTTGTAATCCCCAACATTGGTCCCGAGGTGGCAACAAAGTTTAATGCCGCCGGTGAGGTGACGCGCTGGGGCAAGAGCTACGAGCTGCTGGCATTGCCGGTGCTCAACCTGCTGCTGAGCGTGGCGACGTACTTTACGGCGGGACGCCAGGCAAAGAACAATGAGGACTCCGCCGCCATGGCGCGCATCGTGTGCGAGCGCTACCTGCGAAACGGCTGCATCACGGGCGCATTCCTCAACGTAATTAACGTCTACTTTATGTATTCGGCGATTACCGGCACAGGTTTTGGCCTGGGCTTTTAGCTTGCGCCTTTAGGCAACGAGCCTGCAAGCATATTCGATGGCTGCTGCGAGGCCGCCGCTCGATCGTGGTTGAAAGACCACATCGGCGGCGGCCTCGTTTTCGTATCCGGCACCGCGAAGGCAGAGCGCGATACCGGCTTCCAAGAGAAGGGGCAGGCCACACTGGCTGGTTACGATTACGGCAGCCTGATTGAGTGAGCAGCCGTGCGCTTGGCATTGGATGGCAAGTTCACCTTGCGCCGGGCAAGGGACCAAAACGGCGGCGACGCGACTTGATAGCAATGCAAATGCTGTGCGCTCATCGGGCGAAAGGCATTCTGCTTCAACGACGACGAGCTTGGGCGGTGCGCTGTTTGTGCGAAGCGTGGCTCGGTACATGCGGACCGAAGAACCCGACATAGAAAACTCCTGTATATTGGGCAAAACGTAAACTATAGTTTACGTTTTTGTTTTGCTCCATTTCAAACTCGTCTGCATGAACGAACATGCGAAACAGATTCTTGGCGAGCGAGTCGAGCGGACGCGCAAGGCCCTTGGTATCTCCAAGGTCGATTTTTGCGTGGCGGTTGGAATCAGCCGACCTTATCTCGATCAAATCGAAAGCGGAACGGCAAACAGCACGCTCGAGATTTTATTTAAACTTGCGCCCGCGCTTGGCATGACGGTGTCAGAGCTTCTCGAGGGCATTGAGTAGGCGTTTTTGCTAGATTTGTCGTTTGCTGAACGGGTCCCCCCGACGGCGGCGTGCAAAAACCCGAGTATTCAGCATCCCTCAATAAATTGACAGCAACCGAAGGCGCAAATACGATGCTTGCTGTTTTGGATTATCCACAAAATTCATTATTATGAGGAATAATTGACGCGTGGGACGAGCCTATCGAACCGAAAAGCGATTTACAGCTAGCGGTTTTAACGTTTCCGGAAGGGGCGGGTGCTGAAAACTCCGCTTTTTGCACGTTCCGAGAGGTACCACGTGCCCTACAAGGCCCAAAGAGGCGGATTTTGTTTTAGCTACACCATCGGGATGCGGTCATGGTTGACCTGGCTGTAGAACAGGCGCTGAATCTCGGCCGCATCACGTGACTGGCCGAGCGCCCACATGGTCTTGGCCACGAGCGTTTCGGTGGTCATATCGTCGCCGCGCAAAATACCCGGATGGTCGGCGTAGGCACGGCCGACCTCATAAACACCCAGATCGAGGCCCTCTTCGGGGACCTGTGTGGTCATAACGACGGTGCGACCCGAATCGACCCAGCGGAAAATCGCCTCCTGGAATGACTCGCCGGACTCGCCAAACTCGGGAATACCGCCAATGCCAAAGGTCTCCAGAATTACGGCGTCGTAGCTATCGGTCAGGGCGTCCAATATGCCTGGATTCACGCCGGGCGTGAGCTTAAGGACAAACACGCGCGAGTCGATAATGTCGTAGAAACGAACCGGGCTCTCATTCTGGTGGGTGCCGTGGAGCCCGTTGCGCACGATGCGGTCGTTGCGGATGTAGGCAATGGGCGGATAGTTGACGCTGATGAACGCGTTAAAGCTCATGGTGCGCTGCTTGCGGGCGCGCGTGCCGGCGATGGCCACGCCGCCAAACACGATTGAGACGTCGTGCGAATGCTCGTCGAGCGCATAGAGCAAGCTCTGGTACAGATTGAGCTTGGCATCGGTAAAGGGGTTGCCCATGGGCTTTTGCGAGCCGGTGAGCACGATGGGCTTGGGGCTGTCCTGAATCAGGTAAGAAAGCGCCGCCGCGGTGTAGCTCATGGTGTCGGTGCCGTGCAGAATCACGAAGCCGTCGTGGTCGGCATAGCCCTCGACGATGACGTCGCGGATCCGCATCCAGTCACTCGGACGCATATTGGTGCTGTCGATGTTCATGGGCTGCACGACGTCGAGCTCGCAGAGGCCCGAGATCTCGGGGACGCTCTGGGCGAGCTCCTCACCGGTCAGGGCGGGAGAGAGGCCGTTGCCGTCCTCGGTCGATGCGATGGTGCCGCCCGTGGCGATGAGAAGGATGCGCTTCATGTTGGTGTTCCTATCGTATTTGCCGCCCCAGAGGCGGAGTCGTTCGGCAGTATTGTGGCACAGGGCGTCCAATGTTCAAACGTATTACATCATCTGTAACGTTTGGTAACACTTCAATTGCCGTCAAATAGGGGCCCAGGTCGTGCGTTTGCCGTGCGCTGATGGCTGCGAGGGACGAGAAACCCCATATAACGTGTACACTATGAAAGTTATTCTCGTTTATTCGCGCGGGTGGGCATCGGCTCCCCGCCAACAAGAGGGGGAAACCATGGATCAAAAGGCTTCCGCAAAGGTCCTCGTACTCGACTTTGGTGCGCAGTACGGTCAGCTCATTGCCCGTCGCGTCCGCGACCTCAACGTGTATTCCGAGATTGTTCCCTGCGACATCTCGGCCGATGAGATTCGCGAGATGAACGCCTCTGCGCTCATCCTTTCCGGCGGCCCGGCCTCCGTGTATGCCGAGGACGCTCCGTCCATCGATCCTGCCATCTTTGACCTGGGCCTTCCCGTTCTGGGCTTCTGCTACGGCCATCAGATCACGGCCGTGACGCTCGGCGGCAAGGTCGGTCACTCCGAGGTGGGCGAGTACGGCCGCTCCACTATTACGCGCACTGCCGGCGCCAAGCTCTTTAACTCCACGCCCATGCAGCAAACCGTGTGGATGAGCCACCGCGACGCCGTGTCCGAGGTGCCCGAGGGCTTTACCGTTACCGCCAGCACCGACGTGTGCCCGGTTGCCGCCATGGAGTGCCCCGAGCGCAAGATTTTCACCACCCAGTTCCACCCCGAGGTCAAGCACTCCGAGTACGGTCAGCAGCTGCTGAGCAACTTCCTGTTTGAGATCTGCGGTCTGGAGCCCAACTGGAGCATGGACAACCTGGTCGAGACCATGACGGCCGAGTTCCGCGAGAAGGTCGGCGACGACCGCGTGATTCTGGCCCTGTCCGGTGGCGTCGACTCCTCCGTCGTGGCTGCGCTGGGCGCTCGCGCCGTGGGCAAGCAGATGACCTGTGTGTTCATCAACCACGGCCTGCTGCGCAAGGGCGAGCCCGAGCAGGTGGAGGAGGTCTTCACCAAGCAGTTCGATGTCGACTTTATCCACGTTCACGCCGAGGACCGTTATGCCGAGCTTCTGGCCGGCGTGATCGAGCCCGAGGAGAAGCGCCGCATCATCGGTACTCAGTTCTGGAAAGAGTTCTTCGCCGTGGCGCAGCAGCTCGAGACCGATGGCAAGCCGGTCAAGTACCTGGCTCAGGGCACGATCTACCCCGACATCATCGAGTCCGGCGCTCGCAAGACGGGCGGCAAGACGGCCACCATCAAGAGCCATCACAACCTGATCCCGTTCCCCGAGGGCGTACACTTCGACCTCATTGAGCCGCTTGATCACTTCTTTAAGGACGAGGTCCGCGCGCTTGGTCTGGCACTGGGCCTGCCGGGTCATATCGTGTTCCGTCAGCCTTTCCCGGGCCCGGGTCTGGCCATCCGCATTATCGGTGCGGTCGACAAGGAGAAGCTCGAGATCCTCAAAAACGCCGATGCCATCGTGCGCGAGGAGCTGGATGCCTACAACCAGCGCCTGTTTGAGCAGACCGGCGAGCGCAACTCCGAGCACAGCTGCTGGCAGTATTTCGCGGTCCTGCCCGACATCAAGTCCGTTGGCGTTATGGGCGACGAGCGCACCTATCAGCGCCCGATCATCCTGCGTGCCGTCGAATCCAGTGATGCCATGACCGCCGACTGGGCCAAGCTGCCCTACGAGGTGCTGGCCCGCATTTCCGGCCGCATCGTTGCCGAGGTTCCCGGCGCCAACCGCGTGTGCTATGACATCACGTCCAAGCCGCCCGCGACTATTGAGTGGGAATAGGAGAAAATCGGGAATAGAATTCCCAATTTTAGTAGGAACAGCGTAACTAGGTACGCGAATGGGAAGGGGAGTCCCGCGGGACTCCCCTCTGTTTAGATTGAGAATTAGAACGGTAACGTCACGTATGCTTTATGCGTGCTTGCGTTTGCGATACGCGATTAAAGCGATGCTGACTGCAATCAGGGCTGCTGCACTGAAGCAGAGGGATGCCAGGAGTGCCATCTGGTTGTCACCGGTCCGGGGGATTGTTGAGTTGGTGGGAGCGGAGTCGGCATTCTTCTTCCACTGGGCGTACAGGGTGGTGTCCTGGTCTGCGTTCTTCTTGGCGTCGAAGGCCTGCTTGCCTTCCTTGTCGTAGGTCCAGCCCTTGAAGGTGTAGCCTTTGGCGGCAGGATCATCGATAAGGGTGATGGGCTTGCCCTTCTCGGTCTGCTTGGTCACACTGTCGCCGTGGCCGTTCATGTCGAAGGTGACATCGACCATTTCGATGATGGGAGTGGAGGGAGCTTCCCAGACAGCCGTGAAGGTGATGTTTTCTTTAGCGGTGTATTCGCCGATAAAGGGATCGGTGCCTTCGGAGCCCTTCATGATCCAGCCAACGAATGTGTAGTCGCCGTCAGTGCCTAGATTGGGGAGTTCGACGATCTCACCCTTGTTCACGGTTTTGGCCTCAGGTGCGGTCCCGAATTCGGATTCGAAGGAAACGGTGACCTTTTCCTTTTTTGTCCATTTGGCGTAGACGGTCATGCTTGTAGCGGCGGTGCCGTTGAACGAGGTGGTGAGGCTCTCATCGGTGAACCAGCCGCCGAAGTCATAGTCGGTATCGGTGGGCTCGGGCAGGGTGACGGACGTCCCCTTCTTGACCTTAATGGGGTCGATCTGGGTTCCGTGGCTGTTCATATTGAAGGTCACGGTGACGGTTTCATAAAGCTCTGCTTTAGTGAATCGGGTATTGGCATCCGAGCCTTCAATGGAAGATGCTCCGGTTTGGCCGCCATTAGGAATAGGGTATGTAAATTTGGCGATTAATGTTTGTCCATCATTCGTTGTCAACTCAAGGACAGATGGGGGAATTGCATCTCCGCCGTTATTCGTGATATGGGCCTCCAGGTGATCGCCCGAGCCAGCTACTTTTATTTCAAGCGGAAGGTTCTTTCCACCTGTTTCTGGAACGACATCTCCCGGCGTTAGGTCTCTATTCCAGGTGGCAATGGGCCCTTCGCCTTCAGCCCAGGCGTAATTCTGGGCGCCGGAGAAGGTGAAAGCGCAAACGCCGACGATGGCTGCGAGCGTGAGGAAGAAAACCGTCCGGCGCCTGGCCAAGGTCTCTATAACCTGTATCTTCATCGTATCCTCCAATTCAAGCGTGCGCTCCCTATTGCAACATTGCATTTCATGTTAACAGAGAATTATTTTCGGGCATGTCCCTTGCTCGGCTCGGGCTTGCTCTGGGCGGGGATGCTTCGTGGTCTTGATGGGGTGGGTGCCTAATTCGAAGGAGGCAGAATCTGGTTTGGTGGTGCAGAAAAGTAACAAATATGATTTATTAGAGAGGTAATTACATTCAAACGACGCATAGCCAACAAAGACTCGGTTATTCTTTACCAAATCGAAAAAACGCAGCAACACACTGTACGTCGTGTTGCGTTTTACGTTGGTTCAATTCGATGCGATTGGAGCAGACATGAGCTTCATGGATTCCAAATTCTCCAAATGGGGAGAGGTCGCAACTGCAGTTCTCTCCCAATCGCTTGCGAAAAGATTTGCGAGGGTGATGCTGGCGGCAGTGCTGGCAGCATCTTTTCTGCCCGTCGCAGCTTTCGCTGATACCCCTGCAATCAGTGGCCCAAATCATATTAAGTACTACATGACTGCGCAATATACCAATGGAACATCAAGGTCTGAATATAATTGGGATTGGTCCTCTAAGGACGGTGGAAAAATCGAAATCTCGTATCTTGATGGTCTTTATCCTGATCGCAAGACTGTTTCTGTAACGGGAATTGAAGTCGGCAGCGTGATTTTGAAGGTTTCGGGAGGTAATAAGGATCCAGAACAATTCGTAATCAATATTGGAAAGCGTACCGTAGGTTTGTCTTCCTCGTATGGCCATAAGATCTATGACGGCAAACCTCTTACTGTCGTAGGAATTAATGAAGATGGGGAGGGTTGGATTTCTGCTGACAGAGACAGAGTTAAATACACGATGACCGGTTCTCAGACGAATGCTGGCGAATCGGATAATACGTTTGACGTAGAGTTTCCTTCAGGTAGTGAGGAATACTTCAAGGAACACTACGCTATTACCATTAGTTATGCTAGATTGAATGTCGCACAGCGTCCGGTCACCCTGACCTCCGCGAGTGGTTCGAAGGAGTACGACGGCAAGCCCCTGACCAATCACAAGGTCACCGTTGGGGAGGCTGCCCGGGATACTGGTTGGGTCGATGGCCAAGGTGCCACCTATTCTTTCACCGGCTCGCAGAAGATCGTCGGCTCCTCTGAGAATACATTCGAATGCATCCCCAACGAGGGAACCAATCTGGACAACTATCAGATCAACAAGACGTACGGAACCCTGACCGTTACCGACCGTAGCGAGAAGTACCAGATCACCCTCACTCCCAATTCCAAGTCCGTGGCCTACGACGGCACCGAGAAGTCCGTATCCGGTTTCGAGACCCTGGAGTTCCAGATCAATGGTCAGACCTTCTACGTTTCCGGCGTTGAGGCTTCTGCAACGGGCACCGATGCAGGCGAGTACCCTGTAACGAAAAGCGGTCAGGCGGTCGTGACCGATGCCGACGGCAACGATGTGACCGACCAGTTCACCGTGAACATCGACGATGCCAAGCTGACCATCGTCGGGGGCGACTCCGATAAGTCTGCATCCAATCTCCCTCACACCGGCGATAGTGCCGCCCTCTATGCAATGGGCATCTGCGGCGTTGCGATCGCTGCCGGTGCTGGGGCGCTCTTCACGTTCAGAAAGCGCAACAACTATAAATAAGCACGGATACCATTGGTGCAGCTCCATTGAAATGAAGTGCTAAGATAATCAGAAAAGGCACCTTCCCGTCTGGGAAGGTGCCAACTTTGTGCGCCGAGCATGGCATGTCAGAGAGCAAGCGTTTTGTTGAGGGGGTAAATTGTTTGCTAGCAGCCTCTGACCATGCTAAATCTGTCTACTATTCAAACAGAAAAACGAGCAGCTCAACATATTTTCCTGCAGAAAAGAATACGGCAGTGCACGCAACGCGGCCGGCCCCTTCCCTTCCTGCCGAAATCCCCACGACTGCCATCCGCTTTTTCTATGCAAATATTCACAAAAACGCGAAAAAGGAATAAAAATACCTTATCGATTATTTGAACGAGAAAGGGAACACAATGGGTAGACTCGAAGGCAAAGTTGCTATCGTAACGGGCTCCACCAGCGGTATTGGCATCGGTATTGCAAAGGTATACGCAGCCGAGGGCGCAACGGTAGTTATTAGTGGTCGTCGTGCCGAAAAAGGCCAAGTTGTAGTTGATCAAATTGTTGAAGCAGGCGGCAAGGCAAGCTTCCACTATTTCGACATTACCGAACCAGCAAGCATCGAAGCGCTTATTGCAGACACTGTAGAGCAATACGGCAAGCTCGATATTTTGGTAAACAATGCAGCAAACGTTGCCCTCAAGGACGGTCGTGTTGACGAGCTCACCCTTGAAATGTGGGACGCTATTTTGGAAAGCGACCTGCGCGGCACCTTCTATGCAACGAAGTGCGCTATCCCCTACATGAAAGAAATTGGTGGCGGCGCAATCGTCAACATTGGCTCTATGGCATCATGTGCAGGCGACTTAGGTTCTACCGCTTATGCATGCGCCAAGGCGGGCGTAGACATCTTCACGCAATACGTTGCCTTGCAATACGGCAAAGACAACATCCGCTGCAATTGCATCCGTCCAGGCTTGATTGTTACGCCAGAAAACGAGGCGAAGGTTCCTCAGATGCTCAAAGATATCTTCTTGGGTAGCATCATGGTTAACCGCTACGGTTGCCCAGAAGACATTGCTCATGCAGCCGTATATTTTGGCTCTGATGAAAGTACCTACACCACGGGACAGATCATCAACGTTGACGGCGGCATGAATTCGCACGCTCCAACCGTTGCTCAGTTCCGCCAGATGAATTCCCGCACGTGGTAATTCGTACAGGCGAATAGACCAGTACGAAAGCGCGAACGCGAGAATGCGGAAAGCGTGGACGCGTGAACGTGCTAGAGTGTGAAAGCGCGAAGGCGCGCAGGACTGAATGCGCGAAAGCACACCACGCACGCAAAAGATTTCTTGCAGATAGAATCTACATGGCCACCCTTTGCGGGTGGCCATGTTTTTTGTGCAGGCAATCTGTTGGCTAAGGCTTATAGGACAAAATGTGTGTCCACGTTGGGGGCATCGGCGCAGGTCGATGCCCCTTTTTCAGCCGTATAAATTCCGTGCCCGCTTTTAACCGCTCGGACAGAATGTGTGTCCGGTTGCCTATCGTTCCCGCAGGTATATAACCTTTTCCGGAACCGTTAAAAACCCTTTCGGAAGAGGTGCCCATGAAGACCGTCTATTGCTCCTACTGCGGCGGGCGGGCCTTCAGGAGCAGGACGGCCGAGTTCCGGGAGGTCTGGCCCACGCTCGCCCCCGACGGCGGGTTCTCCGGGGCCGTGCGCGAGACCTGGCCGCAAACCATGGTCCAGCGCTGCCTTTGGCATGCTTTCTCCTAGGTGAACAGGCACACGACTAGTAGGCCGAGGCTGAGGGCGGTGATCGAGCTGAGGGGGGCTGGCCGTCGACCTTATACACAGTGAGACCCTGAGGGAGGCCAAGCAGCGGCGGGCGCCTTCTCGGCAGATACATCGATTGAAAGGCCCGATCCATTCTCGACAGGCACGATGCCGAACTCGTCCTCCAGCTGCAGAAGGAGGCCCAGGAGGTCTCGGGCGTTCTCTACCCTGAAGTCCTTCAGGGCAAGCGGAGAGATGTCGAGAGCTTCGGCGATGGCTTCCACCTGAGGCTGCTTGGGAGTCCTGAAATCCGTCTCATAGTGACGGATCGCGCCCTTGGAGACGCCGATTTTCTCGCCCAGCTCTCCCTGATAGAGCCCGCGAAGCTTACGGTAGTACCTGATTTTCTCGCCGGTAGTAAAGTGCGCTAAAGCAAATTGGAGAGCGAGAAGCCCTTTCGGGATACAGCGTGTTTGCGTATTGCCGCAGTGCCGGTAAGGACTGCGAAGTCGCATAGATTGGCCCCCGCGGCTCTGCGGGACTAATGACCGCAGAGCCGCGGGGGCTTGTGTTCGAGGGTTTGTGAGCCGTTCTGTAATGCTGGCACCTTCTGGCGTGGTTCTATCCCTTGTAGACGATGCGGCCGTCGGAGATGGTGTAGATCACGCGCGTGTCGGAGATGGCCTTGGCATCGGCTTCGAGAATGTTGGTGTCCAGCACGACGAGATCGGCGAACTTGCCTACTTCAACGGTGCCGATAATATCGTCCATGAAGTTCTGGTAGGCGTCGTTCTTGGTGTAGGCCTCGAGCAGCTGGTAGGCAGTGAGCCCCTGTTCGGGCCAGCGGGTCATGTCGGTGTCCTCTTCCTCGGGATAGGGCGAGTTGCGGGTAACGCCAACCTCGATCGCATCGAGCGGGGCAAATGGAATGACGGGGGCGTCTGAGGAGCCGCTGATGCAGATGCCTGCCTCGGCCAAGTGCTTTGTTGGGTACAACGCCATGGCGCGCTCGTCGCCGATATAGGCGCGCTCCAGGTCCATGAGATCATCGTGGTACATCATCAGGAATTGGAGATTCGCCACTACATCCAAATCGGCCATGCGCTGGATATCCTCATCGGTAATGGCGCATACGTGGGTGATCGTGTGCCGCGCGTCGCGCTTCCCATTGGTCGCCCGAGCCTCCTCGAAGGCATCAAGGGTGCCGTGAACGGCGCCGTCGCCCATGGCGTGCACGTGCACCTGAACGCCTTCTGCATCAAAGTCGTGTACAAGACGGGTAAAGTCTTCCTGAGACCAGATGGGTTCGCCGCACCAATGATCGCCGAGTCCCGTTGATTCCTGGTAGGGTTCCAGGAAGACGGCGGTGCCTCTTTCGGTCACTCCGTCGTAGAAAATCTTCACGGTATTCGAAGAAATCATGTCTGTGGCGGAGTCGTTGTAGGACTTGATGGCGGAAAGCACCTCGTCATAGGTGCGGCCTTCTTTCATAGTGGGGACGACGCGCATGCGCAGGGTCAAATTGCCCTCGTCCTCCAACTCGTGATACATGTCGATAATATCAAGACCGCCTTGGGTGATATTTGTAATGCCGGTTATGCCATAGGAGTTTGCTTCCTTCATGAATTTGCGCATGGCCTTTTTCAGATTATCGTTGGTCATGGTGTTGGGCATGATGGCGAACACAATTCCCTTGGCGGCATCGGAGACGCACCCCGAAGGCTCTCCCTTCTCATTGCGATAGAACAGGCCGCCTTCTGGGTCGGGGGTGTCGGCAGTTACGCCAGCCATTTCGAGGGCCTTGGAATTGACCCAAGCGGCGTGGTAGGAGACGTCGTGGATGAGAATGGGCTTATCGGGGCAGATGGCATCTAGATCTTCTTTCGAGGGCCCGGGATTCGAGCCGTCGGGAAGCTGGTAGGCATTGAGCATGAAAGGCGCTCCGATGTAGCCCTCCTCGTCGGGATGGGCCTCCACGAAGTCGCGGATTGCCTCGAGGTATTCCTCGTTGGTGGTAAGCCCCGTCAGGTCGATCTGGAAGAGGGCGTTGAACCAGTTGCCAGGGGCGTGGATGTGGCCGTCAATGAAGCCGGGGGAGACGAACTTGCCATCGAGGTCGATGACTTGAGTATTGTCTCCTACGAAAGCATCGATGCCCGAATCGTCGCCCACGTACACGATCTTGTTGCCCGCGATAGCGACGGCTGATGCAACATCGCTTTCTGACACCATGGTCTGCACATGGCCGTTGCGGAGCACGATATCGGCAATGTTTTGATCGGCGGAACCGGGCGTGGCATTTGATCCAGGCTGCTCCCCGGATGCGCATCCCCAGAGTCCGCCCGAGAACGCGGCAGCCGCTAGGGCGCTCGATCCAATGACGAAACGACGGCGGCTGAGAGGTTGCTTCTGATGGGATGTGCTCATAAGACCCTCCTTAATTTGGTTGCAGCGCTGTCTCTTTTTTGCGCTGCAGTAATTCAACCTTAAGAGTCAGGGGGTCCTTTGTTAAGAAAAACAGAGAGGGATTTGAGATTAATCGGAGGATGATTTTCTATCCCCCTGTCTCTGAACAGCGAAAATGCAGGGAGACAAATCGGACGTTGGGGTAGTTTTAGCTTTGGGTGCTAAATCTTCTATAATGTTGCCGCTTGATGAAGGAGGAGTCGTGTCCCTCGCTTTTCTCTACAATGTGGCAAGTTGCATCGCCTATGCGTTTGTCAGTGCTGCCTATGGGAGTCTGCATTATGTCGAGCGCAGGCGGGGCTATCTCTTCGTCGCGCTCACCTTCCTTTTGTATACGATAGATATATGTTCTGTATTCATGTATGAGTTCGTTCCGGAATTCGCGATGCAATTCGAGGGCACGCGAAACGCCTATCCTATGCTCCGCTTTGCATTCAACATGGTGGTAATCCTCTTGTATCGGCTCGTTCTCGGCAGCTTGCTCTCGCGCAGCTTCTCTCTCGTAGAGGGATTTTTTTGGGCAGTTTGCATGATGGTGGCATGGGCAAGTGGCGCTTCGTCAGTCGAATCGGTTGCACTATGGCGCGAGTTTCTCTTTACCAGGTTGTTGGCGATCTGGGTAATAGGGTACGGCATCTGCTGCTTGGCGGCAGAGTTTCGACGCATGAGCCGATGGCGATGGGTTCTCTCGCTCTTACTTGTGCTCATATATGCCTTGGCGGAAGCGGCAACGTATTTGGCCTTTAGACAGGAGGGCGGCGCGCGCTCTGTCTCTCCTCGTAGGGTTCCCGTTGAGATTATGGCGCTTTGCTTCACCGTGGCTGCGTATGTCTTTCTTGCACATCATCGGCGGATACGTAATGTGCGGTTGGCGGAATCCCTTGTGCCCTGGATTGCTCGCGAATACGGGCTGACCAAGCGCGAGGAAGTACTGCTGTCGCTCCTTGAAAAGGGCGCATCGAACAAGGAGATTGCTGAGCAAGAATGCATTTCCGTCAACACGGTGAAAACCCACATATCGAATATTTACGCCAAGCTTGGTGTGAGTAGCCGAGACGAGCTTGCGCAAAAACTTAGAAAGGAACTGAGTGGCCGTAAAAGGGCCGGGCTCTGAGAGGCTGGGAGTCGGTGCGGCTATGCGGCCGCCCCCTACGGGATCAGCCGTCTACGGCCGTTCTTCATCCCTTCCAGAACAGCTGGGTGAGTTCTTGGCGGGTGGCGGTGCCGGTTTTCTTCAGAATGTTGTGCACATGGGCCTTCACAGTGCCCAGGGCCAGTTGCAGCGAACTGGCGATGTTCTGGTTGTCCTTGCCCTGCAGCACCTCTTTCAAGATGACGCGCTCGCGCGCGGTCAGGTGACAGTGCTCGCAGAAGGCGAGGAGCAGCTTGTCTACGTATTCTTGGGTGTCGGGCACGTCGGTGCTCGGCGGTTCCTTAGAACGGAGGCGCAAGGTGTTGACAGCGGCGCACAGGGCGAAGAAACCAGTTCAATATCAATCCGTCTAGGCGTTAGGACTAGTTAGGATTAGCTAGGATTAGCTAGGATTAGCCAGGGTAAGGTGTGCGGTGAGCTAATGTAATCTGAAAATAATCCTGGTTATTTCTTCTCAAAACTACGGGTGCGCCCCATGCTGTGTGGCGCAAGGGAGCGTCTCGCTCATTTCGGGGCGCTTCATGGGGGCGCGGTCCGCAAGGGGCGGTCCGGCCAACGAATTTTGAAGGAGATTTCAATGGTCAAAGATTACATCGACACCAACGACTTCACAAAAGAAGAGCTGCTCGGCATGGTAGATCTGGCCATCGCCATGAAGGGGCTCATCAAGGAGGGCGGCGAGTACCCGCACCTGCTGAAGGACAAGACCCTCGGCATGATCTTCCAGCAGGTGTCCACCCGTACCCGCATCTCCTTCGAGACGGCCATGACCGACCTCGGCGGTCACGCCCAGTTCTTCGGCCCCGGCTCCATCCAGCTGGGTGGCCATGAGTCCATCGAGGACTCCGGCCGCGTTATGGGAAGCCTCGTCGACATCCTCATGGCCCGCGTCGATCGTCATAAGGATGTAGTGAGCTTGGCGAAGTACTCCGCGGCCCCCGTCATCAACGGCATGAGCGAGTACAACCATCCCACCCAGGAGCTCGGCGACCTCATGACCATGATCGAGAACTTGCCCGCCGGTAAGAAGATCGAGGACTGCAAGTTTGCCTGGATCGGCGATGCCACCCAGACCTGCGCGTCGCTCATGTTCATCTGCACGAAGATGGGCATGGACTTCGTGCAGTTCGGACCGAAGGGACATCAGATTCCCGACGGCTGCCTGCATATAGGCACCGATGAGGAGCGCGCCGAGTTCGGCAAGCATCTCATGGCTATCGGCGAGGAGAACTGCAAGGTCTCCGGCGGCACCATCACCATTTCCGACGACATTTCCTGCATCGAGGGCGCCGACTTCGTGTACACCGATGTGTGGTACGGCCTCTACGACAGTGAAGTCTCCAGCTCCAGCTACATGGATGTATTCTATCCGAAGTACCAGGTGACCTGGGATATGATGAACGTTGCCGGTCCGAACAGCATGTTCATGCACTGCCTGCCCGCCAACCGTGGCGAGGAGGTCGTCGACGAGGTCATGGACGATCCCGAGCGCTCCCTGTGCTGGGTCGAGGCCGAGAACCGCAAGCACTCCATTCGCGCCATCCTGGCCACTCTGTGCCCCCAGAGCGAGCCCGACGAGCAGAAGGCTGCGGCATACCGCGCCACCATCAATGAGCGCATGGCCGCTCTCGGTAAGCACGGTCTGTAAGACGTACCAGGTCGGGCGAGCTACGGCTCGCCCGCCTTCGCAGGAGATGGGCGACCTCATGGCCATCGGCGAGGAGAACTGCAAAGTCTCCGACGACAACCGAGTGCATCAAGGGCGCCGACTTCATCTACACCGACGTGTGGTATGGCCTGTACGATGCTTTCTGATGGGCGGCAGCAGATGCTTGTCTATTGCTGCCCATCATCTGCGCCACTGCGCGTAAGCACTGGCGCCCTGTCTGAAAACGACTGAGCAAAGGATTAAATATGAGTGACGGAAAGAAAAAGCTTTCCTTCCTGACGGTCATTTCGACCATCATCTGCGTCGTCTTCGTTTGCGAGGCCGCCGCTCCTGCTGCTGCCATTGGCAACCAGCAGTTCTTCTGGTGGATCTTTCTGATCCTGACCTTCCTGCTCCCTTACGGCATGGTCGTCGCCGAGCTCGGCACCACCTATGACGGCGAGGGCGGCATTTACGACTGGGTACGCGATGGCCTGGGCGACAAGTGGGGCGCCCGCATTTCGTACTACTACTGGGTCAACTACCCGCTGTGGATCGCCTCGCTGGCGACCATGTTCCCCGACATCCTGGGCATGGTCTTTGGCGTCGAGTTCAACCTGATCGCCAAGATGGGCATCGAGCTCGCCTTCGTGTGGATCGTCTACCTCATGGGCCGCTCCAAGGCGGCCGACTCCGAGTGGGTCCTCAACGGTGGCGCCCTGATCAAGGTCGCCGTTGCCGTCATCGTCGGCGCCCTGGGCATCTGGTATGCCATGGAGAACGGTTTCGCGAACGACATGTCCGCCGCCACCTTCCTGCCCGAGCTCACCAACACCAACGCCCTGGGCTACCTGTCCATCATCATCTTCAACTTCACGGGCTTCGAGGTCATCTGCACCTTCGCCAAGGACATGGAGAACCCGACCCACGACATTCCGAAGTCCATCATCCTGGGCGGCCTGACCATTGGCGCCATCTACCTGTTCGCTGGCTTCGGCATCGGCGCCGCCATCCCGGCCGACTCCATCGACCCCGACTACGGCATGATCGTCGCAGTCGAGACCATGGTGGGCGATTCCGTGCTCTTCAAGGTCATCTGCATCGCCTTCCTGATCACCCTGTTCGCCAACATGGCCGCCTGGTCCTTCGGCGTCAACTCCGTCGCCCGCTACGCCGCCGAGCACGGCAACATGCCCAAGGTCTTCGCCTCGATGATCTCCGAGGACGACATGCCCAACGGCGCCAACCTGGTCAACGCCGTCGTCGCCTCCCTGGTCCTCTGCCTGCAGCTCGTTCCCGTCGACGCCATCTCCAACGGCGTCTTCTGGATGCTCTTCGGCACCTCCGTCGTCTTCCTGCTGCTCACCTACATCCCGATGTTCCCGGCGTTCCTCAACCTCCGCAAGAACGACCCGAACCGCGAGC
>NZ_JBQKLA010000018.1:0-51360 GCF_052116465.1 Collinsella sp. Sow4_D11
TGCGACACATCTGGTGTGTCCATCCTCGCAGTATCCGGTTCTCAAGGTGCACGCCTGCGCCGGTTCCCGGTCCGACCGGGCCGCGCGGCAAGGAGATATATTGCCAGACCGGAGGGGCCCGCGGGGCGGGAATCACGCACTCCATATTTTGTTCACAAATAAATTGATCCTTCAGCTGTTCCACTGAAGTCATATCTGAAGCATCGGCTTCTGGTATTGGCGATGACCAGCTGGTTTATAGGTGTTGAGGTATCGGTCATCTCTGGTGCGCTACTTTACTCTAACGGCATCTGGTTTTGGTTTCCTGTCGGTAAAAGGCTGGTTTTGGCCGCCAGGCGTCCTTATATATAGAGAAGATCGGGTTCGAACCCGTGCACCGGCAACAAAAAAGCGGCCGGCATCCGCCAGTCGCTTTTCTATTCTATGGTGGGCCGTCAGGGGTTCGGGCCCGCTGCGCGGGCGGCCGCTTCGGCGCCTCCGCGCCTCGCGCGCTGCGCTGGCAAACGCTGACGCGTTTCCTCAGCTCCGCGCCCTTTCGGGTTCGAACCCGTGCACCGGCAACAAAAAAGCGGCCGGCATCCGCCAGTCGCTTTTCTATTCTATGGTGGGCCGTCAGGGGTTCGAACCCTGGACCTTGGGATTAAAAGCGGAATATCGTTTGATTTTAGAATTGAGCAGTGCTACCTTACACCCACTCTGACCTGCGGTTTCATTAGACTGAAGGGACTGCAAGGACAGGGCTATTCCAATCACAATCGGTACACCCCGCGGTACACGCGGGGGTACATCCGCAATCGTGGAGGCCCCGTGAAACCCAAGCGCTACTACACCTCGTCCTGTCTCATCCCGTACCGCTGCGGCGGATGGCGCGGACGTCTGAAATTCAAGAAACAAGACGGAACATATGGGCAGGTCAGCAAGGTCATGGCCGCCAAATCGAAACGTGCAGCTCAGGCCGAGTTGAAGGAATGGCGCGAAGAGATGGAAGATCTTGCACAGAAGAAACTTAAACTTGGCAGCATGGCCCATAAGACAGTGAAAGACCTGCTAGACGGCTATATCGACATGCTCAGTGCATCCGGCTCAATTGAGTCCTCAACCGTCTACGACTACCGCGGTGCCGCGCGACTCGTTGAGCGCAGAATCGGCGGTATTGAGTTCGATTCGCTGGATGTAACAGCAGCTCAAAACTGGATTAACTGGGCCGTTGAGGAGGGCTACAAGCCATCCACCATCCGCAAGAGCGTGACATTGCTCAAGGCCGCCTACCGCGACGCCGTCGGCAGGCTCCGCGTGATCGACTACTCCCCCGTTGACTGCGTTCGCGTGCCCAAGGCCCGTCACCGTGAGCCCAATGCGCTGGACGAGCGCGAGCGCGGACGGCTGCTCACATTCCTCTCCATTGCTCGCGACTGCCCCGAAAACGTGGGGATCTACCTCGCACTTCTCACAGGCATGAGGCGCGGAGAACTACTCGCTCTGAGATGGCGAAACGTTGACTTCGAGCAGAGGATACTCCACGTCAAAGCATCTATCGGCTTCGGCGAAAACGGCCATTACGAGAAAGAGCCAAAAAACGGCGGGAGCCGGAGGAGCATTCCCATGCCGGATGAAGTCGTGGGGATCCTTACACGCCGCTTAACTTCAGCACGCGCCGAGTGCTTTAAGGCAGGCGTGCCATTCGAGCAATCGATGTTCGTGTTGGGCGGCCCTGACGGCGAGTTCATGGCCCCCGAGCGCCTGTCGCGTCACTGGGCCGTCACGGTTCGACAGTTAGGGCTGGTGGGCTCGGAGGGCGAGCCGCCCAAGTTCCACGACCTGCGTCACACGTTCGCCACCGCAGCGATCCTCGCGGGGACGGACATCAAGTCCGTGTCCTCGCTCCTGGGCCACGCCAACGCTGCCATGACGCTCAACATCTACACGGGCGTCAACCCTCAAGCAAAGCGAACGGCAATGGATGCTGTGGCGGCAACGATGACGGCGGCACCGCCTGCGACTGAAATCTTGGAACTACGAGCGGTCGGAAAATAGGGCTATGCGGCGTCCAGATACTGTTTTTTTGGCCCGTAAAAACATGAGCCGTCCTTCGGTGCCGACCCTTCTTTTTCAAGGCCGAAAATCGGCTCTGATTTGAGCAAAAGACCAGCTAGACAGCTGTTTCTTATAGAGACTATTCAGACTATTCAGACAATGAAACGGAGGTGAACCATGCTCGAATTCAGGATAAGCGGCGAAACTGCCGAGGTCGGTTGCCTGGCAGACCAGCTGGAGAGGGCGGGCTATGTCGTCAGGCGCTCGAAGCCCTATCGCAACAGGGACGAGGAAGGTTGTCGGATCTATCTCGAACTGGATGAGGACAAGGTCATGGGCTGGATGCTTGCCAACCTTGAAAAGCATCCCTAGACGACCCCACACAATGCCCGCCTTTCGGCTAAGGCGAAAGGCGGGCCCGAGTACGGAAACCCACCGTTTAGAGCGGGACAGACTTAATCGGGCGAAATGACCGTAAGGGTAGGTTTTTGAAATACGCAAGAGTCGTACGCTGCCGTACAAAACTGCGTTTTGCCCGTCCGCGTACGCGCCGAAACCTACGGTTCGGCGCTTGTTAGGGCTCTGCCCTAAAACCCGGCGCCCTGCAGGGCGAAACCCTCGTTCTCATAACCACAGATTTAAGAAAGCAATATGCCCCATGCTCGGGCTTGTCACCATTTGGCACCGCGTGGCACCAAATGGGTCCGCACTGGGGTTACAAGCGACTTAGTCTTTTATTAACGGCAAAAGCCGTCCAGTCTTGTGAGCCCAGAACGGGCCAGAAAGGAGCGCGACTATGCGCAAATCAGAGCAGGCCATCGTTGAGCGGTTCCGCGCGGGGGGCTACACCTCGCTACCGCTACTTATCACACCGAGCACTGCTGAAGCCGCCGTTGGGATCAGCGCCAAACATCTAATCCGCATGGTCGAGCGCAGCGACATTCGCGGAGTGCAAATCGGCCGTTGCTGGAAGATCAATCGCGATGACCTGCTGAGCGTCTGCGGCCTGCGCGACAGTAATAAAGGCGCAGCATAATGACTCGTTCGATAAGTGATGACGAAGCAATCGAAGCGGCATGGGATGCGCAGCTGCCCTCGCTGCGAATTGAGCTGCCGATAACAAACACCCTCGAACTCAAACAACTGTATGCAGCTCGCGGTGACAGAACATACGCAGATATAGGCGTATGGCTCGCAATGTGCTCGCTCGCATCATCGACTTCAGGTCACTCATTGCCAGCAGACAACGAGCTGCTCGCATTGCAGCTTTATGGATCGCGCGGCAAATCGACCATCGCGGCCGAACATGTAAATGCGCTGGCCGCAGCAGGGCTCGTTTTTGTGGGCACTGACGGATTACTGTATTTACCAGCAATCGAGTCTGAATTTGTTAGGCACGGAAAAATGATCGTCGGCGGCACCCGTGGCGGGCGTCCTAAAAAGAAACGGAGGCGATAATCATGGATGAAGATCCGCCTAAAAAAGCAGCGCCGCCGGAAGTAGTAGCTCCGGCGGCGCCAAGCACCACGAAGAGTGCGATTAGCATTAAAAATACTATATCACGTGAACGGTTTACACAGCTCAGCGGCTCTGAACCACCACAAATCTGCGCCGCTGCAAGTGAAGCCGAATTATCGGCAAGAGCACGGCTCCGCGCCGACAAAAGCAATCGTTGGCTGTACCTCGTTGCACGGGGGAAACTCGAGTTAGAGCTCATGCTCGAGATACTGCGTTACGAGCGCATCGGTACCCGCAAGGGATACCCCATTTGTGGGCTCAAAAAGTCCAATCAGGACTTGGCCGCGTTCTTTGCCGTTGGAAACGACAGCATGTCCCGAACGAAGAACGCACTATTACGGCGCGGTCTAATCGACGCAGTCGATGGAGTCCTGCAACTGCGGTACGCTGCTGTCCTCAAAGCCGCCAAGGCTAAAGGTTGGAATCAATAAAGGACTCGGTAAAACAGAGGCTCCCACCCATTCCGAGCGGGAGCCTCTTCCCGAAGTGCTCCGGTCGTATTATCAAGAGCAGGGCGAAGCCGAATCGACCGAAGAGCGAAATGGCGCGGAGCAAATTCGCACCTGGTTCCATGAAGCCAGTCCATCTATCCGCTTCGGGCCTATTTCGTGGCGCCGCAGCCAGAGCAGCGGTAGCCGGTGAGGACCTGCTTGGTCCCGGTCTGTACCTGATATGTCTCCTGATGCGTCACTGCTTCATGGTGAACGGTTGTGTAATCATCCACGGTGTAGTACGAAACGGGCGTTCCAGCCATTGCCATTTTCTTGCAGTAAGCAGCAAGAGCGGCATTGTCGTAGAAAACCGTACCATCTGAACAGACAGCATGCGAGCCACTTAGAACCTGCTCGTCCCATGCGTCCTGGTCTACAACAGTTCGAGTGCGGGTCTCGTATACGGGGTCGTTGCGGTACTGCGCCTGCCACGTATGCTCATGGGACGGCTTGCCGGAGGAGCCGGAAGAGGGCTTGGAGTCGGATTTTGACGGCGCGGAGTCGGATTTTATTATGTAATGGCTTAGTGTTATTGAAGACTTACTTACTCACTGTAATCATGTTAGCACACCGACCAAGGGTTTCTATGAGTCCTTATTTGTTCCACCCTTTGGCAATAGTCGCTGTCGTCACGAGCAAGCCGCTTGCGACTACCCACGCGGAGTTAAACAATAATTGCAAACTGAAGCTGCAAATCCACCCGACAAGGCTCTTTTATAAAACCCATTGTTTAGACGACCAGCAATCTCATCAGGCTCTCACCTTGAATAGTTTCCCAGCCAATCTGCGTGACTGCCTCCGACAGCTGTCTATCATGCGTAACCAACAGTAACGCGCCAGAGAAACCGCTCAGCATCTCCTGCAGCGCCTCAATAGAACCCACATCAAGATGATTCGTCGGCTCGTCGAGTACGAGGAGGTTGGGATTCGTAACAAGCTGTTCAGCAAGCATGAGTTTGCGGAGTTCGCCAGGACTCAAATCGTCGCCATCGAGCAGTTTGTCAGGGTCGGAGTTCAACCGCGCCACGATGGAGAGGATGCGACCTTTCGTCTCCTGGTCCTGGTCTCGGAGATGCCTCAGTGCTCGCTCGCGTTCCTCTGGCCCGACGTCCTGGGGAACGTACGCAACTTTGACATTGTCGGGGACAGATTCGATGACGCTTCGTACCACCAGGCTCTTTCCCGTTCCGTTCGCACCGGTCAACACCACGTGATCCGTTGGCGAGATCCAGAGCTCCGGCACATCTATCGAGAACTCGCCAGCAGACAGTCGCGATGCCTCCAAGTGCGCCACGCAACTTGAGCGCGCAGCGACGCCGAACTCGCCGATACGATGGTCGTATCTTTTCGAGACGGTTTTCTCAGAAAGCTCTGCCTCGGCCTTTGCGAGCCGCCCGCTCATTTTGGACGAGAGCTTCCCTGCAACGCCGTCCTTTCCAGAGACTATGGCGCGTCCGATCTTCTCCCGAGCGTCGCTGTCTTTTTTGCTCAAGCCGCGCTTGCTTCGCTTGCCCTTCTGACGTGCCGCCTCTTCGCTCCTGCGCTGGGCTTCTGCCTTCAGGCGCTTAGCTTCACGAGAGGCTTGCTCGCGATCCCTCATCGCAGAGGCGCGTTCGCTCGCCGCCTGGTCGCTTGCCTTCGAGTACCCGCCGGGGCGCATGGTCCAACGCGTGCCCTCGCACATGAGGCTCTGGCCCACAAGGCCATCGAGCAGATCCCTATCGTGCGAGATGAGGATGCCGATGCCGCTGAAGGAGGCCAGCGCCTCCTTCACGATGTCGCGCGTGGCGGCATCGAGGTCGTTGGTCGGCTCATCCATGATGAGGACATCTGGCTGTGCATAGAGGGCGCACGCGATCTGGAACCGCTTCTGCTGACCGCCCGAGAGCGTGTCGTAGCGCCAGAACCAGTCGTCTTCGATGCGGAGCAGCGCCCTTGCCCGTTGCGCCTCCTTGCCCCAATCCGATGCGAGATCGAAGAGCTTGTCTGGCTCTTGGGTCGAGTCTTGCTCGCAATACGACGCGAACAGATTCGGGCTCACCGTCCCGGAATCGGGTGTAATAACGCGGGCGGCGATACGGGCGAGCGTGCTCTTCCCGCATCCGTTGTCGCCGATGATGCCCGTCCATCCCGATGGGAACGTGGCGCTGACGTCTTCGATGGCTGGCGATGCCGTACCGGGGTAGGTATAGCTGATGTGAGTGAGATTCAGTTGCATGGCGAGCTCCTTTGAGAGGAGGTCGCGCAGGGGTCAGGCACGCGATGTATGGATTTGGAACGAGAAGGCACTGAAGCGATGCGGCACCCTGAAGCGCGACCGGATGTACAGAATGGTCGTATGGGGTACCCGAAACGGGCATCGCTAGTTCTTCATCTAACCTGACCTAACTCGAAGCGGCGCTTGCCAAAGGCCCCGCTGGATGATTGATATCTAGGATTATAGCATGGTAATTGATAATGTCAATATAGTTTGTGCCACATTCACCAACATATCGCGCCGGTTGCACCAACATATATGCGCCATGTGCACCAACGCGTTTTCACCGGTTTCGGCGCGCCCGCCGACTCATTCCTCCCTCTTCTTCTCCGCGGGCAGGTCCTTAAGCCTGTAGGACCTGCCCGTGATCTTTATCATGCTGCAGTGGTGGCAGACCCTGTCGGCGATGGCGCTCGCCGCGACCTCGTCGCCGAACACCTTGGCCCAGCCCCCGATGCCCACGTTGGTGGTGATGATGGTGGACCGCTGCTCGTACCGGGTGCTGACCAGCTGGAACAGCAGGTCGGCGCCGCCCTCGTCGATGTTCAGGTAGCCCAGCTCGTCGATTATCAGCAGCTTCGAGTGGGCGTAGTACTTGAGCCTCTTCTTCAGGATCCCCCTGGACTGGGCGTCCCTCAGGTCGTCGACCAGGCGCGCGCAGTCCATGAACCGCACCTCCCTCCCGGCCCTCACCGCCTCGACGCCCAACGCGATCGCCAGGTGCGTCTTGCCGACCCCCGGGCTGCCCACGAGCAGGACGTTCTCGGCGCGATCGACGAACCGCAGGGTCGCCAGCTCCTCGACCTTCGGCCTCGGCACCGAGGGCTGGAACGACCAGTCGAAGTCCGCCAGGGACTTGACGTACGGGAAGCCCGATGACCTGAGCCTCTGCCTCAGGATACGCTGCTCCCTCGACCTCACCTCGGCGGAGGTCATCTCCGCCAGCGCCGACACGAACTCCATGTCGCCCTCCGAAACCATCCTCATGTAGTCGGGCAGCGATGCCGCCATCTGGTCCAGTTTCAGGGTGGCCAGGTTTCGCTGCGCCCTGACGTAGGGGCTCGCCTCCGCGATCGCGCTATCCATCGACTTCCCCCATTTCCTCCAGGAGCCTGAGGTTCTCCATGGCCGCCTCCCTGATGTCCGCGTCCGCGTAGCGGGATTTCCCCTCCAGCGCCTCCATGTAGTGCTCGTCTGTATAATTGAACCTGCCGGTGCCCTGCGACGCATCGTGGACGGCGACGAGCTCTCCGGCGACGGTGACCCTGATCTGCCCGCCCGGCATGGTGATCACCCTGGCCTTCTTCCCGATGCACCTGCGGGGCACGGACCACTCCCTGCCCGCGGCCCTGACCAGCATGGTCGGGGGCACCGTCTGGGTCCTGACGTCCCCGGCCATCTGCTCCAGCAGCGCCATGTTGCCCACCGGCCGCAGGTGCTCCTTCTCCCTCATGAACAGGACCGCCGGCGGCAGCCCCGTGGTCTCGTTCGGCTCCGCGTTGGACCTGGCCTCTATGTGGGCGATTATGCCGATGAGGTCGTCCTCGTCCTCGAAGTCGCCGTCGTAGACGGAGAGCCTGCCCAGGAAGCGGTTCGCGCTCTCGTCCTTGCCCTTCGTCTCCGGCGAGCCGGGCTTGCAGAGGTGCAGCTCGAACCCCGCCTCCCTGGCGAACCGCAGCACCCGCGGGCTCTTGACGCGCCTGCGCCCCTCGAAGCCGACTATCGCCGACATGTTGTCGGTGAGCCACTCCTCGGCGATGCCCCCGTAGAACGATATCGCGGAGATCCAGCATGCGAGCAGGTCGTCCCTGGTCCTTCCCCTCGTGTAGACGAACCTGTGCATCCTGGAGTACCCCAGGGTGGCGGAGAAGACGTTGAACTCGAACACCTCGCCGTGCCTGCTCACCATGCGCAGGTCCTCCTTCCAGTCGAACTGCAGCTGGCGGCCCATCGGGGTCTCGTATCGGGGATGGGCATCCTGCTCGGCCCCTCCGTCGAAGCGCACGTCGTGCTTGCGGCAGTAGTGCGTGAAGGCGTTGTAGCCGGGCAGGGACGGCCCCTTGCACCGATGCAGCAGGTACTCGTGCACCGCCTTCTTGGTGGCGCCGGGCATCGCGGCCTTCTGCGCGATCAGGTCGCCGTGCTTGTCGAAGCCGCTGGGGCGCCTGCACCTCCCGTCGTCGACATCCCCTCCCTCGTTCCAATACCGTGAGACGGTGTGGCGATCGAGGCCGTATCGCCTTCCGATCTCGCTGAAGTTGGGCTTCAGCCCGAGCTGCCTGTACATGTTCAGCTCGCCCATGATGTTCCTCTCTTCCAATCCCGCTCCTTCCCGCCAGACAGATATCGAGGCGGGAAGAGCATATTCCCATTGGTCAAATCGGCAGAAATACGTTGGTGCGATCGGCGCAACTGCGTTGGTGCGATTGGCGCTGTATGTTGGCATAACTGGCGGGATTTATATTGGCATTAACACAAGTCCGAGCTCATCGAGCGGTTCCTCGAGATCGCCGGCTTCGGGGAGGCGGACGCCCAGTTCGACATCGACCCGGCCGCGCCCGAGTCCGAGCGCCACGACGCCGTCGAGCGCAACTGGCGCAAGTTCGTGGCCGACTCCATGGAGGACGAGATATCCGGCATCATCGAGGCCGAGAGGCTGAAGGCCGAGCCGACGCGCGACCTCATGCACGAGGCGTTCGAGGTCGGCGGCGTGCCGCAGGAGGGCACCGCCGTGACGAGGGTCATGCCGCCCGGCTCGCGCTTCGGCGCGAAGGCCGAGGCGAGGGACAGACAACGCCACCGCGTGGCCGACCTGCTGTCCGGGTTCTACCGCAAGTACCGAAGCCTGACGGCCCACTACCCAATCGAGCTTCCCGAGGATTAGAAAGACAGCATGTAGGCCCTAATGATTCGCATTATCTCGAATCATTAGGGCCTATTCCTGAGTTCAAGAAATCATGACTATATTCTAGGAAGGACATCTGCCTTAATCAAAATGCTCTCCTGCAAACTAAAACGCTGCGGTATCGATCACCGCCAATCGCGGAAGAGCATGTCACCAAAGTGATAACAGAGTCGGACCCAGCGGAATCTGACTTCGCGCTAGCGTGCTCGGACAAAGAATTAAGCCAGGCCTTGAAGTCTGGCTCTCCAGCAAAGTCAAATCGTAGAAGCAAATCAAATTTTTTAGGCACTCTCAAGCCGAACAACGGCCTATAGCGAGTGGTATTGCCATTTGCGTTCGTGAATGTCACGGCTCCAATATTTGCAAAACAATCCGTCCGATAACAATTCTGGAGCTCGGTAAAGCCAAGGTTTCCATATCCCATGTTATGGGCGTACACGAGCATATTCGTACTTGATGGCGATGAGCCTTCAGCTAAAAACGGACACCCGGAGAATGACGGCAAGCGATCGAAACCGTGATTGAGGTAGAGCCCGTTAAGGTCACCCTGGCGGCATGAGACAACGGGCGTTGAGATCGAGGTCCTTTCGACCGTAAGCCAACCGGCATAGTCCGGGTTCTCATCTTTTAGAGACGCGCCGCCGTCTGCTTGCGCTTTCTGCTCAGCCGCATTTGCGACATGTTGCGAGCTCCTGCTTGATGCGACTGCACCAACGGCACAGACAATATGGACGCAAGGGCTTTTTCCTTCCAAAAAAACAGGGTTAGAAATTGACCTCATGTCAATTTCTAACCCTAGAAAGGATTGGCTTCATGTCAATAAAAATTGACTTCATGTCAATTTCGGTTGACCTCATGTCAATTTAAACCCACCCTCAAAAGGGGGCATCCAATTCCGCATATCCGCAGGTAAACAAGTTGCAAAATTGACATGAAGTCAATTCCCCTTTTATATAGATATATAAGTTATAGAAATAGGTGTGGGCTGCCGAATCGTCATGAAGCCCGCCCCACCACAGAGCCACTCGGTTGACCCTTCAATCCGCGCTCGAAGCTCGCGTTCAACGCCCTTCCAACAGCCTGGAGCTAGGCATGGAGCCCCTACGGCTATCGAAAGCGCGCAGAACGCTCGCACTCGCTCGGGCCGTCCCCTGCCCCCTCGGACGGATGGACGGACGCATCAACAATGATCCATCCGTCCGACCATCGGGACGCTATACCCCTCTACAGACAGCCCAGAATTATGGAATCCACGTGATTTGAGGGGTACCGTTTTGGGTACTCGTGGGGTACACAAAGAAAAAGGTCAGAGACAACACCGTCTCTGACCTGCGAAAACTATGGTGGGCCGTCAGGGGTTCGAACCCTGGACCTTGGGATTAAAAGTCCCCTGCTCTGCCAGCTGAGCTAACGGCCCGCGGATGGCATTGTACCACGGTCTGAGACTATTCCCAACTCCATTGGCCGTTCTGGAAAATCACAATTTCACGTCCATCAGGTGTAATGCCCGTAATATCGATGTCGTCCGTGCCAATCATAAAGTCAACGTGCGTGCTCGAAACGTTGACGCCATGCTCCAGAAGTTCCTCTTTGGACATGTCATACCCGCTTTCGATGCACTCGGGAAAACCGACACCCAACGCAAGGTGACAGCTGGCGTTCTCGTCATAGAGTGTGTCGTAGAATAGAATGCCGCTTTCACGAATCGGTGTGTTCTTGGAAATAAGCGCGACCTCGCCCAGATGAGCAGCACCTTCATCGGTTTCAATAATGCTCGCAAGCGTTGCCTTACCCACGCGAGCGTCATAGTCCACTACGCGGCCGTTCTCGAACTTAATCCAAAAATCGTCAACCTTATTGCCGTGGTGAATGAGCGGCATAGCCGAGTACACGATGCCGTCGGCGCGCATACGATCGGGCGAGGTGAAGACCTCCTCGGTGGGAATGTTGGGGAAGAAAGGGTGACCGTCGGGAGTTTTTCCCTTGCCGCCGGCCCACTCATGGCCTTTCGTCATTCCAATCGTCAGATCAGTTCCATTCGAAGCGGTGTAGTGCAGGCAATCAAATTGATTATCGTTTAGGAAGCGCAGGTTCTTTTCGAATGTGGCGTCATGGAGCTCCCAGTCGCTCTCCGGGTCCTGGCCATCAGCACGAGCGGTGTGCAGAATCGCATTCCACAGCTTATAGACTGCAACCTCATCGGCGTCTCCCGGGAATACCTCGCGCGCCCAAGCAGCGACCGGAGCGCCGGCGATGCACCACGGGTTAATGTTGTAGTCCAGTCCACGGCGGAAGACCTTACACTGCATGTTCCTCGCCTTAGAAGCTGCGGCAGGCTTAGCGGGATCGATGCCCTTGAGGGCAGCAGGGTCCGTGCCCTCAATAAAGATAAAGCAGGCTCCGTCCTGAGCCAACGAATCCAGCTGCATGCGCTTCCACTCGGGAGTCTGCTCAAAATAGCTTTTCTCGACATGCTCGTAGGTAAGCCTCGTCACGGCATCGTCAGCCCAGATGACCGTCACGTGACCGGCACCGGCGTCATAAGCCTCCGCAACCACCACGCGCGCAAATGACGCGCACTCGACGGGAGACTGAACGACGACCTCCTGACCGGGCTTAACGTTGACGCCCTTGCGGACAACGAGACGCGCATAATTTCTAATCTTGGGCTCCAGGGACTTCATACCCTCCAGAGCCTCTTCGACCGTCAGGGCAGCTCGAATCATGTGCCACTCCATCTATCTACAGGACAGTAAAAAGGCGCGCCGCAAAAAACGACGCGCCTTATATCTTAGCGATATCTATAGGTTGTAACGCTACTACTTCTTCTTGGAGGCCTTCTTGTCCTCATTGGCAGCCGAGCGCTCGATGATAGCGTTGAGCTTGTTATCGGACATGCCCTCGGCCTGCGCGCGATACATATTACGCAAGGGACGGATGCGCACGAAGTCGTAGATGAAGTCACCCAGAATGACGATGTAGGACAAAACAATGCCGGCCATCTGGACGGGGCTGGACACCATGCCAGCGGGAGCGAAGTACAGCGAAGACCAAATGGCCACGACGAGCACCATGCCGATAGTAAGCACGGCCCACCAGATGCGGCGGCGCTTGGTGTAGTCCTCATCCTGCTTGAGAAGGATACTCGACACCGTGTAGATGCGGTCCTCCTTGGCGCGCCGCTTAGCCTTGCGGGCGCGCTTCTCCTCTTTAGAGAGGCCCTCGAGGCTCTCGCCCTTCTCGATCTCCTTGCGGCGTGCCTTGGATGATGCCGGCACGACGCGAACAGAACTCGCTGCCTGACGAGCTGGCTTGGCGGATGCGGCGGACTTGCGCGCAACCCCGGTAACCTCGTGGGATTGCGTGCGCTTGTTCGTGGCGCTGCGGGTACTCACTTACGCGTTCTCCTTCATGCTTGTAAACTGGGAGCCCGTGATGATCTGGAAGGCCTCGCGATAGCGCTCGGACGTGCCATCGATGACCTCGGCGGGCAGATGCGGGGTCTCCCCCGTCATATCCCAGTTGGCCTTGAGCCAATTGCGGACGAATTGCTTGTCGTAGCTAGGCTGAATCTTACCCTCCTCGTAGCTGGCGGCAGGCCAGAAACGGCTGGAGTCGGGCGTGAGGCACTCGTCGATCAGCGTGACCTTGCCATCGATGACACCAAACTCAAACTTGGTGTCGGCAATGATGATGCCACGGGTCGCTGCATACTCGGCGGCAGCTTTGTAGATCTTAAGAGACAGATCTCGGATCTGCGTGGCGATGTCCTCGCCAACGATCTCGCAGCAACGCTCAAACGAGATATTCTCGTCGTGATCACCGATCTCGGCCTTCGTGGACGGGGTGAACAGCGGCTCGGGGAGCTTGGAGGCCTCGGTCAGGCCCTCAGGCAGCTGGATGCCGCAGACGGTGCCGTTCTCGTCGTAGGTCTTCTTGCCCGAACCGGTCAGATAGCCGCGGACGATGCACTCGATAGGAATCGTCTGGGCCTTCTTAACCAGCATGGCGCGGCCTGCGAGATAGTCACGATACTCGGCAAACTCCTTGGGGAAATCCGCCGGATCGATGGAGACGAGGTGATTGGGGACGATATCGGCAAACTTGTCGAACCAGAACGCCGAGATACGGTTGAGCACCTCTCCCTTAAACGGAATTTCGTCGGGAAGAATAAAGTCGAACGCAGAAATGCGATCGGTGGCGACCATCAACAGGTTTTCGCCGGCATCGTAGATATCACGAACCTTGCCACGGGAATCCGGACGACGCTCCATCGTTGTCACGTGAGTCACTCCTTACCTAAATACGATAGAAATGCGGGTTCTTTCCCGCACGTTTTCGCAAACTCGGAGCGGCAGGGACGCGGCCCCTCCTTCACCGAATAGCGAAAAGCTAGTGCTCCATTGTAGTAGATGCCGCGTCCGCCGTGTGCTCGCGGGGCAGATGAATCGTAAAAGTCGTACCCTTTCCAAGCTCCGACTCCACGGATATGTAGCCATGGTGACGCTCGACGATCTGTTTAGTTACGGCGAGGCCGACGCCCAGGCCGCCAGCTTCGCGGGCGCGGCTGGCATCGGCGCGCCAAAATCGTCCGAAGATACGCGACAGATCGTCCTTGGCAATACCGATACCGGTATCCGAAACGGCAATACTGACATGCTTGCGGTCACTGAGCACCGACACTACGACCCAACCGCCCTCGGGGGTGTAGCGCATGGCGTTGCTCATGAGGTTGATGACGCATTGCGTGATCATGTCGGGATCGGCCTCGACGACATCGTCGTGCCCCTGGGTTTCATCTGCAAAGCGAAGGCGAAGGTCACGGTCGGCAAACAGACGCTCCTGGCCGTTCACAATCGATCGCACGAACGGAACCATGTCCACCGGTTCGAGATTGAGCGGAGCCGTGCTGTTTTCCATACGCGATAGGTCGAGCATCTGCTGCACCAAACGAGCGAGGCGACGCGTCTCGGAAGCGACCGTCTCCAGATGCTCGTCGTCGGTGGGGTACACGCCGTCTTGCATGGCCTCGACCGTTGCAAGCATGGCCATGAGCGGTGTACGAAGCTCGTGTGCGACATCCGAGGTCAGGCGCTTTTCGTGCTTCATATCTTTCTCGAGCGAGGTGGCCATCTCGTCAAAGGTCTCACCCAGCTGATCGATTTCGTCATCGCCGCGCAAGCCCGTACGAGCAGACAGATCGCCGTCGCGAATTTGCTTGGCTGTGCTCGTAATACGATGAATCGGCTTGGTAAGCATGCGCGACACGAGCGATCCGATAACGACCGAGATGCAGATTGCAACAACCGCGGCAAGAACCATGGCGTTAAAGGTCTTCTCCCTAAATGCAGAATCTGCCTTAGTGAGCAGAGCGTCGGAGCCGATAGCCCATAGCTTTACCTGTCCGACATGCTCGCCAGAGGACGTAACGATTTCGACGTTGGCAACGCTATCGGAGTCGGTGGGCGCTGACGAGACCGGGCTATGCGAGGCCTTTTTACCGCTCGAGCTGCTCGACGGCAATTCGCTCTCGCGCACATCGGCGGTCGCACTTGCCGAAGGCCATGAGTCGTCATAAACGACAACGCCCTTTTTGTTGACGACCTGCATACCCAGGTCGTCGGACACCAAGCTCGATGTCGCGACCGTGCGCAGCTCGCCCGCAGTCCAATTGCCGTTTTCCTCATACGACGTCGCAAGCTTTTCGGCAGCAGAATTGGCGATCTCGACGATATTGGAGCGCGTGTAATCCGAAAAGACGGTGCCCCACACAACGGAGACAACGCCCACCAGCACCAATACCGTCATGAGCGATGTCAGGGCAAAAGCCAAAGCCATACGCGAGGGATAGCTCATCGCCGGCCGTGAATCGGAACGAGGCGTGTTCCAACTTGCCTTGGAACCCGCCTCGTTCTCCTGCTTGTGCTTTTGTCCGATTTCAAAGCGCGCAGGTGTCATATGTGATTTACCTATTTCTCGTCCGACTTATCGGTCTTGGCCGGAGCCTCGAAGCGATAACCGACGCCGTGAACGGTATAGAGCCACTTAGGCTTCTTGGGGTCGTCGCCCAGCTTGGCGCGAAGGTTCTTCACATGGCTGTCGATGGTGCGCTCGTAGCCCTCAAAGTCGTAGCCGAGCACCTTCTCGACCAGTTCCATACGGTTATAGACGCGACCGGGATGGCGAGCAAGCGTGGTGAGCAGCTTAAACTCGGAAGCGGTCAAATCGACTTCCTTGCCCTCGACCAAGATCTTGTGGCCCGAGATATCGATGACCAGATCGCCAAAGTCGAGTACCTCAACGGCGGGCTCGTCTGCCTGGTGAGCACGACGGAATAGGGCTCGAACGCGGGCGACGAGCTCGCGCGGCGAGAACGGCTTGATCAGGTAGTCGTCGGCACCAAGCTCGAGGCCGATGATGCGATCCTCGATCTCGCCCTTGGCGGTAAGCATGATGATGGGCACATCCGAGGTATCGCGGATAGTGCGGCAAACGCGCTCGCCGGGAATCTTGGGGAGCATAAGGTCGAGCACAACCAGGTCGAACTGGTGCTTCTCGAACTCCTCGATCGCAGACTGGCCATCGCCAACGCCAACAACCCAGTAGCCCTCGCGCTCGAGATAGGCAGCGACAGCGTCACGGATCGCCTTCTCGTCCTCGACCAGCAGAATCTTTTTTGCATCTGAAGCCATAACACGGCCCCCCTGTCTCAATTAGCTAAGAACAAGCCCATTTTAACGCACCCGAGCCCACCGGGCATCGCATGGGCGCGACAGCTCGGCGGGCGGTACTCACGGTTACAATGGGCTTATTCCCCCGTCGACGCCTTTTTAACCCCTCGGCGCTAAAGAGAGAACAGGCGAGCGGTAACCGTCTCGGGAATTCCTTGGCTATTGCGCACCGTGGCATAGGTTAAAAACGTATTCGATTTTCCCGCCGTAGCTGGATAATCGCCATATTCGAGAGCGCGGTCGGGCGACAGCAGCGAACCATAGGTTTTAGCGGAGGTATCGATCAGAAAATGCGACGCCTGAACCTTAACCAGATATTTGCCCTTCCTGCCGGCGGCGCACGCAAGCGGTTCGCGCGATAGAAATTGATACGGGCCGCCCTCGTTACCAATGTAGGTACCCATATTGCCCAGGCCGCCCACGCCGGCATAGGTCGCCTCAATGGAGAACACAAACGTATCGCCCATATATACGGCCTCGAAAGGTGACACCGACGAAGGAAGGACCAGCTGAGCCCTCTTGGTATTGTTGCCGTCCGTCAGGTCGATCGCCGTCATGCCGTAATAGACGCCCTCGTCATTGCGCACGCGGGGCGAGATAGTCAGGATGCCATCGCTCACGCGCGGTGCAGACGCAAAGCGGCCTGTCGACTTCCAGATTGCCTCCGCTTTAGATTCATCGAGCGAACGGCGGTAGCAATATGAATCGCTGCCGGTCTTATTGCCACCGGTCGAAGGCATCTTGTACCAGATGACCGACGAGTCAAAGGCGGTAAACAGCGGAGGGTCGTAATCCTCACCGCCGCGATCAAGCTCAACGGCATTACCAGTAAGCGCCGCGCCCGACAGGGTTTGCGCATAGAGCTTCCACGACGAATTCGCGTAGTTCATCTCAACCCACGCAAACACGCTATCGGTGGCGCGAACGTCGTAAAACGCATAACCGGAACCCTCGACAGGATCGTCAATCAACGTAGTGAGTGAGCCGTCCCCCATGTTGAACACGCCAAGCGTGTTGGCATGCAGCGCAGATGCGGGCGCCATCATCGCCGCAGCGTAACCGCCATCGCAGTAGTACAGCAGCGTCCCCAATGGCAACGTCCACGACGCCGTCGGCTTAAGATCAATGTCGACGGCCTCATACTCTTCGGTAATCGAGACGATCTTGGAATCATCTTTGATAACCTGCGGCTCACCGGCAGCATCATCGCTGGTGCCCGTTTTTTTCGAGCACCCCGCAAGCAGCGTGGCAGCACTCGCGGCAGCACCACCCAACACAAATCCTCGGCGCGTTACCCCATTCTTAACGCGATCAAAAATACTCATTAGGCAATCTCGGCACGCGCGGCCTCGATGGCACGCGTAAGCTGGTCGGCACAGGAGGTCTTTTTCATGCCGCACGTATTGCCGGCCAACACCTCAATCACGCGATCGGAAGAAACACCTTCGACCAATTTAGAGATGGCCTTGAGGTTGCCGTTGCAGCCGCCGGTAAACTCAACGCCCAGCACTTTGCTGCCGTCATCGGAAAGATTGAGGTGAATATTGCGAGTACACACGCCCTGGGGCTTGTAATCAAACGAAATCATGCGATCTCCTTCTCAGAATGTCATTCGAGACGACTATTATCCCCGTCTTTCCTTAAATGCAACGAGGCGCTTTACCGGCAACACACATTACCAGCAAAGCGCCCTAAAAAGCTAACGTTATGCCCGAACCTACTCGAAGTTCAGCTGCTCCAGACGATCGAAGACCGTATCGATGCGGGTGAGGAAGTCCCACGGATCAAAGATCTCGTCGAGCTTCTCCTGGCTGACGGTGCAGCGCGGATCGGCCTCGAGACGCTCCTTGAAGGTGGGGCCGGAAACGCAGTCCTGCACCTCATGCCAGGTCGCCATGGCGTTTTCCTGCACGATTGCGTAGGCGTCCTCACGGGTAATGCCCGTATCGACGAGGGCCAACAGAACCTTGGAGGAGAAGATGAGACCGCGGGTCTTGTTGAGGTTGGCCATCATGCGAGCCGGATACAGCTGGAGGCCATCGATAACACGGATAAGGCACTGGAACATGTGGTCAAGCGCGATAAAGCTATCGGCCTGGGCGACGCGCTCGGCAGAAGAGTGCGAAATGTCACGCTCATGCCACAGGGCGACGTTGTCGAAGGCGACCTGGGCGTTGGACTTCACGACGCGCGACAGGCCGCAGACCTTCTCCATGGTGATGGGGTTACGCTTGTGCGGCATGGCGGAGCTGCCCTTTTGACCCTTGCGGAACGGCTCCTCGGCCTCGAGTGTATCGGTCTTCTGCAGATTGCGAACCTCGGTAGCGATGCGCTCGCAGGTGGCCGCCGTGGTGGCAAGGACGCCGGCGAGGTAGGCATGATGGTCGCGGCTGATAACCTGCGTGGACAGCGGGTCGTGAACCAAACCCAGGTGCTCGCAGACATACTCCTCGACAAACGGCTCGATGGAGCTGTAGGTGCCAACGGCACCCGAGATGGCACCGAAGGCGACGTTCTTGCGAGCGTCCTCAAGGCGATCCAGATCGCGCTTGAGCTCCCAGGCCCAAGAGCCAAACTTCATACCAAAGGTCATAGGCTCGGCGTGGATGCCGTGAGTGCGACCGGCGCAGAGCGTGTTACGCTCCTCGAAAGCGCGACGTTTGCAGATCTCGCCGAGTTTCTTGACGTCCTCGATAATTAGGTCGCAGGCCTGGGTAAGCTGATAGCACAGGGCCGTATCGCCCAAGTCAGAGCTGGTCATGCCATAGTGAACCCAACGGCTGGGCTTAGGCTCGCCCTCGGGAACATCGGCGTCGATATACTCCTTCATATTGGTCAGGAAGGCAATGACGTCATGGCGCGTGACTTCTTCGATCTCGTCGACCTTCGCCTTCTCAAAGTTGGCGTGGTCGCGAATCCACTGAGCTTCTTCTTTAGAAATACCGATCTTGCCGAGCTCCGCCTGGGCCTCGCAGGCCAGAACCTCAATCTCCTGCCAAATGGCGTACTTGTTCTCGAGGGAGAAGATGTGTCCCATCTCCGGGCGGGTATAGCGATCGATCATAGCGGCTCCTTTTTGGTTATTGGCACGTTGGTCGTAACTCAACCATTGTACCGTGCGCAGGTGCAAGTATAGGCAGCAGGTATTAACCTAACATTTTGCCATTTGCCTAACGTTCACACCCTGTCGGGTTCGAGTCCCGGCGCTTTATTGAAAAAAGCACGACACCGTGATGGTGCCGTGCTTGTACTTTTAACTGGAGCGGGCAACGGGACTCGAACCCGCGAGTGTCAGCTTGGGAAGCTGATGCCTTACCACTTGGCGATGCCCGCATATGTGGGGGATAGTATAACGCGGTTGTCTTGTTTGATACAAGGGCACTAACCCTTGTTTTACGCATGGAAAATCATCTTCTTGTTGCTCGAATTGCGAAAACAGGGACTCGAGTAACCTGTTTTACACCGTCTTCTACCTGCTTTTTTGTTTGATTATCTAAAACCGGTCTCCATCTGTTGGGAACTTGGCAAGTTCTTGGTCAGCTCGCGGTACTTACCCGTATGACCCCCGGCGCTAATCTCATCCCACGCGCCGCAATCTCCCAGCGCGGCGCACAAAGGATAAGGAGCAGCCATGTCCAATGCACCCACGCACTCTGTCCACAGCGCAATCGCAACAGCACCGCTGCTCCTATTCCTCTTGTTGTTTCTAGCCTGCGCCACGCCTGGTACCGCCTGCGCCGTCGATGGAAACGATACGCTTAGTTTTCGCACCATCAGCGATATGTGCGGACCGTTTGGCATTGGCAAGTACGAGGCACAAGACGCCTCGATTTCTTACTGCATGAACCAAGACTGCCCCGGCCCCAGCAGCCCAGGAGGACCCTGGCGGACCTACAATCAGGGTTGGACATGGCTCGACAACGAGTTTGCCGCCGTCATCTGCCATGGATACCCCTCCGCCACATCATTTGGCGGCCATAACCTAACGGCCGAACGCGCCCGCGCCGCAACCCAGATTGCCGTGTGGATGCTCAAAGGAACCACGCGCCCCGATGGCTCTTTTGCGTATACAAACAACGCCGGCGTTGCCAAAAGCGGCAAGTTCGATCAAGACGCCGAGGTTGTCGCGGCGGCGCGCTGGCTCTACGACAACGCAAAAGCCGGAAATATTAAGGCCGACCCGCATCGCGCCAGACGCTATCACGGACCCGTCTCTAACGAAGGCCGGCACCAGGATATGCTCTACGTTTTGCCCACCATCAACGTATCCTTTGAGAAAAGATCTGCAGACACTGTCATTACCAGCGGGAACGATACGTATCAGTTAGGTGGGGCGACGTTTAACATCTTTGAGGAAAACACGGACAAACACGTCGGCAGCATCAAAATGGACGGCAACGGTCGTGCACGGGCAACACTTTTGCCCAACACGGCATACTACCTAATCGAAACCAAAGCGCCGACAGGCTATCTGTCCCGACGCGATCGCATTGCCTTTACCACCGGAAATAGCGGCGGACATGTCACAATCAACGAGCAGCCAGGTTCTATCACGCTGCGTGTCGTCAAAACCGATGCCGCCACGAATGCCGGAGCGCAGGCGGGAACCTCGCTCGCCAAAGCCGAATTTACCTGTGTCTCGCAATCTACCCCTGGGTGGACGCGCACCTTCACGACCGAAGGCGATGGCCAGGCGACCTTAAGCGGCATTCCCCTGGGAACCTTTACCCTCTACGAATCGAAAGCACCAGAGGGCTACCTGCTCCCCCATGACAGCTGGACCTATACGGTCGGCCCCAATCAACTAAACGACATGGGAGTCGTTGAGCTCGAACGCCGCATCCCCAATACTCATGTTGCGTTTGACCTCGAGATTTCCAAGTTCAAGGATTACGGGAACGGCGAGCAATCGGGATTAGAACAGCCAGCGGAAGGCGTCGTCTTTGAAATCGTCAGCAACAGCTCTAAGCAGGTCGTAGGCACATTGACGACAAATATCTATGGCTTCGCATCCACCAAAGACCAGCCCAAGGCCTGGTTTGGCGCGGGCACACGACCGGACGGCGTCCATGGAGCCATCCCCTACGATCGTGAGGGGTATACCGTTCGCGAGGTCCCGGAAACTGTTCCCACAGGCTTCAAGCGGGCAGAGGATTGGACCATCGCGCCCGAGCAGATCGCCGACGGAGCCAAGCTTCAGTACATAGTGGACAATCACACCCTTTCGACACATCTCCAAATCATCAAACGCGATGCCCAGACGGGAGCTTCCGTCCCCCTTGCCGGCTTTAGTTTTCAGCTGCTCAACAGCAACCGTGAACCCATCTCTCAAACATGCTGGTATCCGACGCACAACGTTATGAACACCTTTACCACCAATGCGACCGGCACCGTCACGTTGCCAGAATCGCTCAAGCCGGGCACATATTACGTACGAGAAGTCGCAGCCAAAGCGCCCTACCTTGTGGGCGACGAACTGAAGGTGACGATTCCTGCCGATGCGGATCTCACACCTATCGCCGCCGTCTCGTATTTCAACAGCGCGGCAACCGGAAGCATCGAGATCGTGAAGGCTGACGCAGTAGACGGCAGTGCCCTATCTGGTGCCAAGTTTGAAATTCGCGCTGCCGACGATATCGTTTGCCCCGATGGCCACATTGCCGCCCTTGCCGGTGAAGCCGTTGCCGCCGTCACAACCGATGAACAGGGTAAAGCTCGCGTAGACAACCTTTCGCTGGGTTGCGGAACGGCACGATACGAAGTCGTTGAAACCCAGTCTCCCGACGGCTATCTACTTGATCGGACAGCACATATCGTTGAGCTTGCTTATATCGACCAGAAGGTCCCCGTGGTCGAGTCGCAGATCGAATTGCCTAATGATTACACCAAGGTCGATTTCTCCAAGGTCGATATGACAGGCAAGCATGAAGTTAAAGGCGCCCGACTGGTCTTATGCGACGCCGATGGAACAGAGATTGATTCTTGGATATCATCCGAGCAGCCCCATCGCGTGGAGCACCTTGAACCCGGTTCTTATACCCTACGCGAAACAATGTCCCCGCGCTCCTATGACCTCGCTGAAGATGTATCCTTTGAAGTCGAGGATACGGGGAAGATCCAGGCCGTAACCATGACGGATGCACCGATTGAGATTAAGGGGAGCGTCGACAAGCGACAAGAAATCGCGCGGCCAACCGCAAAGGGAACAGTGGCGAACGGCGACGGTAAAAACCGGGCGGCGACGCAACCCGACAGTAAGGGCTCCTCTTCCTACACCATCGACGCTCAAAACGAATCGAGCACCTGGGTCGACGAGTTCACCGTCACCGACGATCTCGAATGTGCCAAAGACGGCACGGCCAAACTTGTCGCCATTAAAACCCCGATCACCGTCGGCGACTTAAACGGGCTCTGCAATGTTTGGTATCGAACGTCACCGGCAGACAAGTTGGGCATAAAGGAAAAGGCCAACGCCACACTTGACGATGAACACACCAACCCGTGGCTCGAGACAGCCGAGGTCAAAGAGCGGCTGGGCGAGGATGTGCGGATTGTCGATTACGACGGCTGGAGTCTTTGGAAAGCCAATGTCTCGACCACAGAGTCTTCCACCCTCGAAGTAAAGGACCTTACGCTTTCGGACGACGCTGTTATCACGGGGATTCGCTTTGAGTATGGCTCGGTTTCCGCAGACTTTACGACCCGGCGCGACAACGATTCTTGGAATCGCAATGGGCTTAAAGACGAGCATGACGACCTTGACGACGCGACGGCATCCCTCAAATCGGATTTACACGGAGCAATCATCCGGATGTGTGCAACCTCATCCTATACGCCCCAAACCGCACTCGCCAACAGTGCCCGTGTTGACCTTTGCCGCAACGGAGGAGGCGAAAAACTCGAGTCGCACGATAAAGATCGTGTTGTTCAAAAATGCGCCATTCCGCAGGATCTTCCAAATACGGGCAATGCACCCATCATCTCTTTTCTCACCGCATTATTGACCGCCGGTGGCACAGCAATTTGGCTCACTTGGCTAAGCTCGGCATCAAAAGAGGAATAGGTAGAAATAACGGGCGAGCCGATATGCCGGCTCGCCCGTTATCTGGCGTATGTAACCAAAGGCTATTCCGTAGACGCAGACCCGCCGTCAACAAGTTCCAGATCGCCATCCGAAATGCCGTCGGCACCCAAACTCTGCTCTTGCTCCACCTCTTCGCTCATCGTGGACCTGGGCGTCGACCCCTTAGCGCCCACGATATATGCGGCCCCCAGACCCATAGCGATGGCGATCAAAAACAGAACCACATAGACGGGCCAATGGCGTTTGATGTATGAAAACACGCTAACTCCTTAGAGGTCCGCTACGAACGGCGGATGACCTCGGTGACAACCTCGGACACCGTAGCGATGTTCGTCGGGTTGACGTTGTACGGCAAATCGTCTTCGGTGCGCGCGCAGGCAAGACGCGGGCCATCGACACCGGCAATTGTGAGGGCGCGACGGCTCGCCTCGAGCGCGGCATAGGCATCGGTCTTGGCATAGGGCATCTCAAACGCGCCACAATCAACGTGGAACGACTTGCACACCTTGCTGACCAGATTCATGATGCGGCGATCACCCTTGAGCAACTGTTGCTCGCCTTCGACCGTCACGACCGAAAGCCTACCGGCTCCAATGGACTCAAGATTGATAAAGAACACACCACGCAGCTTATCGCGATGGGCTTCGAGGAACGCCTTCATACCGGCGCCGTCACAATCCGAGGCACCCGTTGCCACAAACCAGATATCGTGACCAAGCAGCTCGTCATCACCCATGGAGGCAACAGCCGAAAGCATGTCCTCGGCAGAAGCGCCGTCAGAAGAGGTGGCACCGCCCTTCCAGCCGTTATCATCGTCCTCAAAGTTATCCCAAGAGCCGATACCGCGGCCAGACTTCTTGGCATCGTAGTCATCCTCGACGCCCAGCCAGTCGCTCATGCTGTTCTGCTCATTCTTCTTTTTGCGTCCGAACAAGCCGCCCAGACCGCGCTTCTGAGGCTTTGCCTCCTTGACGACGGGAGCCGAGATGGTTTCGATGGGCTGAGCGCCCGAAGAAACGGGCATGGAGGGGGCAACCGGCGCCGACGTGGGCTCGGGCCCCTGAGCCGTCGCGAAAGGATCGTCGGCCTGAGCCGAGGGGTCGGGGAGATCGAAGAGGGATGTGCGGGATGCGACGTTGGCCTGCTGCATCGAGGGCAGCGATGGATCGGGGACCGAGGCAAGCGGCGAAGAAGAAGGTGTGAGCACCGGAGCAGAAGCGGGATCGGGGATATTCATCTGCGGACGCGGTGCGGCCTTGGACGAAATCTGTGCCATGAGCGAATCAACCGTCTCGACCTGCGCCGATGCGGGGTTGGCAACCGTGGAGCCGGGATCGCTCGGGGCAGGCATGGTAAAGATCTGCGTAGAGTACGGCCTGGACTCATCGGCGTTAGAAATCACCGGTGTCTCTTCTTGCTCAACGACGACCGTCGCTTCGGCTTCAATCTCGTCGGCGGTGTTCGGCTCGGCGTCAACGTTCTCAACCTGCTCGGCATCGACACTCTCAGCCGGCTCGGCTTCGGGCGCCTCGATCTCATCTGCAGCATCCTGGGACTCATCGGAAACAGAAAGGGGCTCGGCGATGGCAGTACCCTGCTTCTCGAACGTTATCGTGGCATCGAACTTCGCGGCATCGAGCGTCTCGGTGGCGTCGATTGGCTGCTGGGCCTCGAAGGACGTCGTAGCCTCGGCGACCTCCGTCGCGGCAGGCTGCTCAGCCTCATGCTGTTCAAATTCCCGCGCCGCACGCTCACGCTCGGCCTCGGCAGCCTGCTGGTGGGCGATAGCCTCCTGCTCTGCCCCCTCGCGCGCAGCGGCACGCTTTTCCTCAAGGTCGTCGACAAGTTTTTTACCCTTAGCGAGCGCGCCCTTAAAGAAGCTTGAAGCGCTGGCTCCAATCGAAGAGAACGCAGATGCTATATCGGCATGGGGCGTCGCGACCGGTAGATCGGCCGAAAAATCGGTATCGCTCTCATAGGAAACGCGCTGCGGATACTCATCGTAATCGCTGGCGGAATCGTCGTACACATCCTGAACCACCGGAGCGGGTGCAGCGGTGTCCGGCTCGGGTGCAGGGCTGGGCTCGGGTTCCGTCTCGGGCTCGGTATCGACGACGGGCTCGTCGGCAGGCGCGGCGTCAGGTTCAACCGAAGCAGGCTCGGGATCGATCGTCGGCTCCTCGCCCTCTTCGTAATCAAGCGTGCACGACTCGGGAAGCATCCCCAGGGCACGAATGGCATCAGAACCAAAGCGAATATTACCGGCGGCATTGCGATACAGCTTAGGCTCGGGCTCGCTCGGCTCGGCGACAGCGGGCGCCCCAATCGACTCGACGGCATCCTCATCCGCGACCGGCTCGGCAGCAACCTCGGCTTCAGCCTGGGCCTCGGGAGCAATGACACCAATCAGGGTTTCGTCAGCTGAGGTACCCTCAAAGCCATCGATCTGTTCGTCAAAAACTTCGCCCTGCTCGGATTCGGGAGCGATCGGCTGGCCAAACTCGTCCTCGGTGTAGGAGGGCTCTTCATACTCGATGGTGTTGCCGTAGTCGTTTTGCTGCTGGGCAGCGGCATACTCAGCCGCCGCGCGCGCCATCTCCTCGGCACGACACTTTTGCTCACCAAAATAGTCATCAAACGGAATGTCGTTGGGGAACTCGTTTTCGCCCTGGTAAGGGGCAACGTTATCCATGACACCGAGCATCGCGGCTACAGAAGACTTATTGCAGACCGCACCGGACGTATAGGGAAGAACAAAACGGTTGGCAATGATATTGGCCGCGTTGGCGAGCGCCACAAGAGAGGCGAGGATCGCAACGATCCAAAGCAGAACCTTCAGAGCGCCGGGGAGCGGCAGAATACGCAGAATGGCGACGGCGGCGGGGACAATCGTGGCGACCGGCAGCATCTTGGCGATGAGCGCGCGATACGGCGCGTACGGTTCGCGAGCGAGGAGCTCGGCACGCGGAGAATCGTAATGGGCGACAACAACCACCGGACGGTTGCGCGGAGATGCAAGCGGACCTGTGGCCTTGTGATAGGCAATGACATTTTGACTCACGCCCGTCTTGCCCAGGCGAGAGATAACAGGGCGACCGGTACGCTCGAGCACATACAACACGGCACCGGCGATGGCCAGCAGAACACCGATTAAGCCGATGCTGCCGCCAATACCCATAAGCAGGGCACCGGCAAAAGACAGGATGCCTGTGACGGCAAATGCCAGCCTGCTCGGCGCAGGAGCGTTAAATTCCTGGACTTCGGGATCAAAGCCATGATTGCGGAAGATCTGGGCGATATCCTCGGCAGCCAAACGCTCTTCTTCGCTGCACGCCGGCGTGATGCCCGTGCCCTGCAGCAGGTGATTGATATAGTTCTGGGTGTTCGCCATGTGCGCTCCACATCCATAATCCGACAAATAGGCCCAATGCTTGCACATTAGAACCGTATATAGTCGAAAGTATACCCCGAGCGAACGCAATCGGCCGAAATCTGGGCATCTTAACGCACTGAGCGGACAAGGATATAGCCTAATCTCCATATCGGATTAAAATCATGGCATCAAATAACCTTCCCATGCGAGGATTCTATGACGGTAAGCGATATGACCGCGACAAACAAAACAAATGCGCCAGAACCCGGTTTCGACAAAACCGCCCAGCGTATCCTCAACCTTTTCTTTGTCCTCAACAGTTCCCCCGAGCCTCTAACAACCGAGCAGATTGTGCTGGATTCTGACCTAGGCTACGGATCGGGCAACGTCGACTCGGATAAGCGAAAGTTTCGCCGCGACCGCGACAAGCTACTCGAGCGGGGCATTGTGATCAAGGAAGTTCGCGCCGCGGGTGCCCAGGAGACCGAGGAGAGCGCCTGGACAATCGACCGTGAGCATACGTTTGCCGCGGGCGGCTTGATCACCGCAGACGATGCCGACATTCTGCTAAACGCTATCGATCAGACCCTCACCACGGGCTCTTCGGCCTTTGCGACCCCGCTCGCCGACATACGCTCCAAAATTTCCTATCTTACCGGCGAGACGAATACGGCCGAGCCCCCCGTTGTTCACTCGCCGACGGTCGATGCGGTATGGAGCGCGTTTGCCGACCGATGCGCGCTGCGTTTTTTGTATCAAAACGGACGGGGTGAGCAACGACAACGCACTGTTTGCGTCTACGGCATGTTCGAGCGTGAAGGAACAGCCTACTTTTGCGGCCTAGATGATGCCACCGGAAAAATCAGAACCTTTCGCTGCGATCGCATCGTTCGTGCGTGGCGCCCATCGCGGGCCTACGCCATTCCCGCAGACTTCAATCTCAACGATTACCTCTTCTTTGAATTCGATTTCTCCGATTGCCAACCCGTCACGGCAACTTTCTCGTTTGCTCCGCAGGCTCAATCCGACATGGTCCACGGCCTCACACGCGGGCGAGGCAGGCTCGAGCACGCCAAAGACGGCTGGACCTGGACCGTTGACGTTCGCGACCTGAATGCGGCGGCGTCATTTTGCATGGAACACAGCGTTGACGGTATGAGGCCCGTAGAGCCCAACGAACTCAAGCAGGCGTGGAACCGCCTCATCGAAAGGACAGTGAGCGCTCATGGCCGTGCGTAAGCTCACCAGCGAACAAAGGCTCTCGCGCTCCATTGACATTATGGAGGCACTCTATGCCGCCGGCGAGGCGGGCATGACGCGAGACGAAATCTGCAGTCGCTTCGATATCTCCGGAGCTTCGCTCGACGAGATCATCGGCATCATCTCGACGCTCGCAGACCGCGAATCGGGCGCGCGCATCATTTGCGAATGCCACGATGAACGTGTGGTTCTCATCGGCGATGCGGGCCGTGTGCTGCCGCTTCGCCTGAGTGCCGCCGAGGGCGCCGTACTCAACCATGAATTGGAGTCACTCGGAATCGAGGAGTGCGCGGCGGCGCGCATCCGGCGCGCACTCCTTCCGGCGGAACTCGGATACAACCAACGCGTTGACGATACCGTCGCCCGCGGATCTTATTGGCAGCAACTCTGCTGTGCAATCCAGGATGGCGTGCGATGCCTCGTCACCTACCGCTCCCTGGACGACCAGCATCCACGCAGGCGATTGATCGACCCCCTAAAGATCACGACCAACGGCGACCAAACGTACCTGATTGCCTGGGATGTCGAGGCAGACGGGCAGCGCTCCTACCGTATGGACAAGATCGAGGAGCTTCTGCTGACGGAAGACTCCGTCGTGCGTCACACGGCCGAAACCACGTCCCTGCACGATTCCCTTGCACAGGCAAGCCAGAGCGTTAAGCTCCTGATGCCGCTCGATATGGCAGAACGCGTGAGGTGGGCAGGTATCAGGTCAATTAAAGCCGATGGGGAGGGTACGGCAAGCGTGACCGTTTCCTATAGCTCCGAAAACTGGCTGTTTAGCCAGATTATCGCAGCGGGCGGAGCCATCCGCATCGCAGACGACCCCGCCCTTTCAAAGCGCCTATGTGATGCCGCTGAGGCACTGGCCTTCCGTTCTTAGCGATGGCGTTCGTGCGCTTGGCGCCATAACTGAAGATAGTGGCCGATCTGCGCCGTTTCGATGCGCTGATACGAGCTCGTAGGCAGCGATGTCAGAAATTTCTTGCCGTAACCCTTCGTCACCAGACGCGGGTCGGCCAAAATCAACACGCCGCAATCGGTCGATGAACGAATCAGGCGACCGGCCGCCTGCTTGACCTCGAGAACCGCCTCGGGCAGCGAGTAGCGTACCCAGGCGCGGTCCTCGCGCAGATTGCGCTCGCACGAGAGAGGATCGGTGGGGCTCGAGAATGGCAGCTTGGGGATAATGACGCATCTCAGCGTTTCGCCGCTGGCGTCGAAGCCCTCCCAAAAAGCCTTGAGAGCAAAGAGCGACGAGGTCGACTCGTTGATAAAGCGATCGCGCAAGCGACGGGGAGACGAATTGCGCTGCTGGCAATTGAGTTCCAGGCCGGCACGCGCCAGCTTGGGCTCAACCCGAGCGTACAGGTCTTCCATATCGCGGCGATTGGTGAACAGCGTGAGCACCGACCCGCCCATGGCAAGATGGGCATCGACCAGTACGCGCTCGAGCGCGGACAGATAGCCCTCGCGGTCGCGAGGGTCGGGAATGTCCCCCGCCACGACTACGGCCATGTTCGAATCGAAGTCATAGCTCGAATCCAGGTGCAGTGACGAGGATGCCGAAGCGCCAATGCGATCGAGGCCTACGGCATGGTTAAAGTGCTCAAAGCTCTTGGACACCGTCATGGTTGCCGAGGCAAAGATGGCCGTATGCACCTCGGGCAGCCACTCGTTCGCCAGGGCCTCGCCGATGTCGATGCGCTCGGCGGTCATGGATTCTCCGCCCGCACGTAGGCGGCGGTTGACCTGCAGCGAGTACACATAATGCTCGTCGGTGCCGTCAATGATGAGCTTGAGGTTCTCGGCCAGCTCGTGCAGACGGCGCGAAATATCGCCCAGGTCGACGACGACCTCGGGTTTATCGGCAGCGACAGCCTGCACCAGCGCGGCAACATTTTTATCCGCCTGCTCCAGGGCATCGATAGCAGCGCTGGCAGACTGCAAGAAGTCATGCCAGTCATCCGACTCGCGCAACTCGGGGCCAATCCACAGATTTGCGCTGTCGTAACCACCGCGGGCGCGACGGCCGAGCTCACGCACGCCGTCAAACACCTCGGCGAGTGCCATGCTCGCGCGTGCGACCGTAGACGTCGCCTTCGCGGTGAGCCCCAGATAAAGCGTGGAGCCTTCGGATGTCGCCAAATCACGAGATACCTGGCTCAATGCACCGGAGCTCGACCCGCCAAGGCGCTCAAATAGCACGCGAGATTCGTCTGCCGAGACCACGCGCGCCCACTGGCGGCGCGCCTCGCGCTCGATGGAATGGGCCTCGTCGATTACCCAGTGGCGGATGGGAGGCAAAATTCTCCCTTCGGCCGCAACGTTGCGAAACAGCAGGGAATGATTTGTGACCACGATATCGGCATGCGCCGCGCGACGACGGACACCGTGGACGAGGCATTTATCGGGGAAGAACGGACACAGGCGGCGAGCGCATTCGCGTGAGGCCGTCGTAAAGTCGGGACGGTTGACGCTGCGCCAGCGAATGCCGAGCGAATCGAGGTCACCATCGGCAGATTGGCACACATACGCCATGATCACCGCAACCGCTGTGAGCGTGTCGGCCGGATCGCGCTTGGTGGTAATCTCGGCCTGACTTCGGCTCATGCGCTCGAGTTTGCGCAGGCACGGATAGTGGTCATATCCCTTGAGCGCACAGAATGACAAGCCTCCGTCCAGCTGTTCGGCGAGTTTTGGCAGCTCGTGGTACATAAGCTGATCGGCAAGATTATTCGATTTGGTCGCAATGCCAACGGTAATGTTGTTTCGGCGGGCGGCCTCGGCAAAAGGCACGAGATACGCCATCGATTTACCGACGCCCGTACCGGCCTCTATCACGCGATGCGTATCCGTAACCAACGCGTCGCGTACCTCGAGCGCCATGGCAATCTGCTCGTCGCGCGGCTCATATGTGGGATACATGCGGCTGACTAGGCCACCAGGGGCATAATCCGCCTCAATCTCTTCGCGGCTCGGCATGCTAAGAACCGGCAGCTCGTCGGCATCCACGCGATCATCGGCGCGATCGGCCTTGAGCACGTCGGCGCGGGCGGCGGCAAGCGAGAAAATCGAGCCGGGGTTTTGACCTGCCAAAAACGAGAAAATGGGACGATAGGACCAAGGAACATCCGCGTGCATATCCGCCAGACGCGCCATAAGGCCCTGCGGCAAGTCCGTAAGGGCAACCAGCAGCACGCGCCACACCCCACACAGGGCATCGACATCGGCGTTTGCGCGGTGCGACACGGAGTCGCAGCCAAACAGATCGGCCATAAAGGACAACTTGTGCGATGCCAGGCGCGGCAGCGCGATACGGGACAGCGCCAGCGAATCGATCCAGATGTCGCTGACGTTGACACCGCCCTTGACCGATTCGATGAACGATCGGTCAAACGTGGCATTGTGCGCGATAACCGGGCACCCGCCCACAAAATCGGCGAGCGCAGCCACGGCCTCTACAGCCGAGGGGGCATCGGCCACATCGGCGTTTGTGATGCTTGTGAGCTCAGTGATTTCGGCAGGGATCAGCTGCTTGGGATGCACAAACGTATCAAAGCGGTCAACGACCTCGCGGCCCGAAAGACGGGCCGCGGAAATCTCGATAAGCTCGTTGTCCTGGACCGAAAGACCCGTGGTCTCGGTATCGAGGACGATAACATCCTCCTCGATAAGGCCAAACGATTGTGTGCGGGCACGATCGGCGAGCGTTGCATAGGATTCAATGACAAACTGCGGCGTTCCAGGAGATACAGCATCCTCGATTAGCATGCAATGCCCGCTCGACGGAGACCCATGCGAATCAGACTGTCACAGACCTGCGGGAAGGTCATGTCTTTGGTATGACGAATCTCGTCCGGATACAGCGACGTATCGGTCATACCGGGAATCGTATTGGTCTCGAGGATGACGGGGCCGTCCTCGCTCACGATAAAATCGCTGCGCGAAATGCCCAGGCAGCCGAGGGCTTTGTGGGCCGCACAGGCTAGTTCCTGGGCACGAGCATAGTTTTCGGGCGAAATCTGCGCCGGAATACGGTGGATATCCGTGGGATCGACGTACTTCACATCCAGGTCATAGAACTCGCAGTCCTCAGGCTTGCGAATCTCGACGATCGGCAGGGCGCGCACGTCATCCTCGCCGTAGACGCCTACGGTAATCTCGGTTCCCTCGATGCACTTTTCGACCAGCACCTTATCGCCGTACTCAAAGGCCTTGGCGATGGCGGCAGGCAGCTCAGAGGGCTCGTGTACCAGGGAGATACCGTAGCTGGAGCCGTTGACGGCGGGCTTTACAAAGCAACGCTCGCCGCAAATCTCAACGATGCGATCGATATCAACCTCGTCGCCCGCCTCAAGCGCCAAACCGGGGGCAATGGGGATGCCTGCCTTGGCATACAGAAGCTTTGAAACCTCTTTATCGGCGCCACACGCGCTGGCGAGCACACCCGACGCCGTATAGGGGATACCCAGCGTCTCCATGGCTCCCTGCATGGCGCCATCCTCGCCGCCGGCGCCGTGCATGGCGATAAACGCCACGTCAAAATCGCCAGTTGCCATAGTCACCATAAAATCATCGGCAGCCGTATCGAGCAGCTCCACCGAAGTGTAGCCAGCCTCCTTTAGGGCCACCACGACGTTCTTTCCCGAATTGAGCGAAATCTCGCGCTCGGCGGAATGGCCGCCCGCCAAGACCGCTACGTGCATGTTCTCTAGGCTTTTACCCGGCATGGGCAGACTCCTCCTCTATGATTTCTGCAGCTGATACCATATTGTAGCGATACCCCCTACGTTTCCCCAAAATCGAAAGGCTTCCATGAATCCCAGGACTAAATCTCAGGACATTCGCGACTTGAGCCAAAACGATATTCGCGAGCTCGTGGCCGAACTCGGCCAGCCCGCTTTCCGCGCGAAGCAGCTCATTGAATGGGTTTTTGAGAAGAACGTTTGTTCGTTTGACGATATGACCAACCTTCCCAAGGCTTTCCGCGAGCAGTTAAAGGAGGCATTTGCCTTCGACACGCCGACCGAGCTCACCAAGCAGGTGTCCAAGGACGGCTCTCGTAAATACCTACTCGAGTACCACGATGGCATTTCTGTCGAGACCGTCGGCATGCCCCGTCGCAACAAGCTCTCTGTCTGTGTATCCACCCAGGCCGGCTGCGGAATGGGCTGCGCTTTTTGCGCTACCGGCCTCAATGGCCTCAGGCGCTCGCTGACCGCCCAGGAAATCGTCGACCAGGTACTTCATGTTTCCAATGACTTTGGCGAGCGCGCGACAAGCGTAGTGTTCATGGGCCAGGGCGAGCCTTTTGCCAACTACGATGAGGTTCTTAAGGCGCTGCGCATCCTTAATGACCCCGACGGTATCGGCATTGGAGCGCGCCATCTCACCGTGTCTACCAGCGGTGTTATTCCTGGCATCCGTAAGTTTGCCGATATTCCCGAGCAGTTCACCCTAGCTGTCTCGCTGCACTCCGCTATCCAGTCCACACGCAATAAGCTCATGCCCGGTGTCAAGAAATACACACTCCTGCGCCTTCACGAGGCACTGCAGCTCTACACCGAGAAGACCGGCCGCCGTCCGACGTACGAATATGCCATGATCGAGGGCGTCAACGACACCAACCCCGAAATGCAGGCGCTCTGCGACTTCTGCGAGGGCACGCTGTGCCACGTCAACCTGATTCAGCTCAACGATATTGAGGGCAGCCCGCTCAAGCCGTCACCGATCCATAAGGTAGAAGACCTTCAACGCCGTCTTGAGTCCCGTGGTATCGAGACCACGATCCGCAACTCTCGTGGCAACGATATCGATGCGGCTTGTGGCCAACTCAAGCAGCGTTTCAAAGTTCAGAAGAACGCGTAGGGGAGACCAGCCTAAACGTTTCATGTGAAACATCAGAAAGCCCCGGTTGCTTAATTGCAACCGGGGCTGTTTCATATTCATCGATTATCTGCATCATACGATTGTCCGGCATTATTTAGGACGATATTAGGGATCCCTGTACTGGTGATCAGACAAGGAACCCTTCAGAATAGATGAGTCATTGTTAGGTACCTAAAAGCCTACATTTTCCCATTGATGATTAACCCAATCTTGGTTGATCTTGGGATTCTTAGTCACCTGAGCCGTACGCATGGCAACGTCCTCGGTCATAACATCCATTTTCTTTTTTGAGGTATCCACGATATCCTGCGCTCCGCGAAGTAAACGACCACGCAATTCATCATCTGTCGCAATCTTATAACCGGCAAAAGCGCCAACTGCAACAGTTGCAGCCAAAGCGACAGCAGTCAGAACTTTATTCCTCATCCTGACCTCCTTGATCAAACTGAATGATTTCGCCAAGAATGCGAGAGAGTTCCTCTTCATCCTTAAATTCAATCTCGATCTTGTTCTTGCCGCGCGAGCTCTTTACGCGAACGTTCGTGTTAAACACCTGACGCAGAACGCGTGCCGCCTTCTTAAAAGACTGAGGCGTTGCGGTTCGAGGCGTTTTTGGTGTCTCTCCGGCAGAAAACAACGGAGCAAGATTTTCTGTCGCGCGGACGGACAATCCTTCCGCAACAACCTTCTCAGCTAACTTAATGCGTGCATCTTCGTATGGAACCGCAAGAATTGCTCGAGCATGGCCAGCAGTCAGCTTACCTTCAAAGATCATCTGCTGAACAACCTCGGGAAGATCAAGCAGGCGCAGCGAATTGGTGATTGCAGAGCGAGACTTGCTAACAGCCTTCGACAATGCCTCTTGAGTCATACCACTCGCATCGATGAGCTGTCGATATCCCTTAGCCTCTTCGACGGGATTGAGATCAGAGCGTTGCAGATTTTCAATCAATGCAAGCGCAAGCATCTGTTCATCATCAACATCTTTTATGATGACAGGAACTTCCTCAAGTCCAGCGAGCTTAGAAGCCTGATAACGGCGCTCACCCGCGATAATCTCATAGCCATTACCGTGCTTGCGTACAAGAAGCGGCTGAAGAACACCATGCTCCTGAATCGACTCACTCAACTCTCGAAGCTCGGTCTCATTAAAATGAATTCTGGGTTGGTTGGGGTTTGGAACGATATCTTCGATTGGAAGTTTAGTTTTCGAAGCAATATTGGATGCGGACGTCGCAGATCCACCGGTCTCATATTCTGCTTCGGATACCAATGCATTGAGTCCGCGACCCAAACCGCCACGCTTCCTAGGACTAGGCACGCTTGATCACCTCTTTGGCAAGGTTCATATACGCCTTTGCACCCTTATTTTGCGGTGCATATGTAATTACCGGCTCACCGAACGACGGTGCTTCTGATATTTTAACCGTACGCGGAATCAAGGTCTTAAATGCCTTATCTCCAAAGTACGACTGCACTTCTTCGACAACCTGATTTGAGAGCGATGTTCGCGAATCATACATCGTCATAAGCACGCCATAGGTATCAAGGCTCTTATTTAGGCGTGTTTTGACCATCTTCATCGACTCAAGCAGCTTCGTGACACCTTCGAGTGCGTAATACTCACACTGAATCGGAATCAGAACACTGTCCGCCGCCGTTAACGCATTAATGGTCAACAAGCCAAGTGAAGGCGGACAGTCAATAAATATAAAGTCAAACTCATTCTTAACAGGCTCAAGCAGATCCTTCAAGCGTGTTTCTCGTGCAATTGCGCTTACAAGCTCAATTTCGGCACCTGCAAGCTGGATAGTAGCCGGAATTACAAACACCTTACTGCAATTTGTATCCAGAACAAGCGATTCTGCCGGAACATCATTCAGCAATGCATCATAGATGCAGTTATCGAGTTCTTCTTTTTCGATTCCAAAGCCGCTCGTGCTATTACCCTGTGGATCAAAATCGACAATCAGCGTCTTTCGACCCTGTTCACCCAGTGCTGCTGCAAGGTTTACTGCTGTGGTGGATTTACCCACACCACCCTTTTGATTGATGATTGCAATGATACGCGTGTCTTTTGCGCTCTTCGAACGCTTAACGTCGCGAAATCCCACGGTCCCTCCTGGTGTATTTTAAGCTGTTAAACGGAGGATGTTTCACGTGAAACATTCCGATTCATCATCTGTTATGTTTCACGTGAAACATAACAAGTAATTACTATCCATTATGTTTCACGTGAAACATCTAGGCAAGCGGATTCTTCTTCGCCATGCCATTAGCACGTGGAAGCGAAATAGCTGCCGGACGAGATTTTTTTAGAATGATAAACTCGCGATGACCCAAGCCATTTGGCAAATCTAAATCATCTGTCAAAAGTGTGGTGAACCCGCATATGCTAGCGGCAGTTAGACCAGACTGAAGTTCGACGTCTGACGGGTTTCCCTTAGTAATAACAAAGAGACCACTATCTATTAGAAATGGTGAAGCATACTCGACGAGAACTGGTAACGGTGCAAGTGCACGAGCAGTGACAACAGCAAACTGTTTCTTATGGCTTCGGGCATATTCTTCAAGACGATCATGAACCGCGTGAGCATGCTTGAGACCGAGAGCCTCAACAAATGAGTTGACGGCATCAACCTTCTTGCCAACCGAATCGATATAGGTAGCCCTACGTCCGCAAGCAATTGTCAAAGGGATACCAGGAAACCCAGCACCAGTACCCATGTCTAACAAAGCGCCTTCTGGAGCTATGTCTATATAGGGAAGCAACATAAGCGAATCAAGAATATGAAGAACAGCCGCATCTTCGATATTTAGGATGCGCGTAAGATTGGTGGTCTTATTAGCCTCCAAAACAAGATCAAGATGCTCAATACAGGAGCGTAGGGCATCATGGGAGACCTTCAAAGAATAGTCTTCGCAATACGAAATTAGATGACTAAGCATCTGGCTTGTCTGCTCATCGGTTAATACAAACAAGACAAACTCCTATCTGACAAAAATCAGTGTATCAAGAACTTTTGACAAAAAAAGGGGACGTGGAAACCACGCCCCCTTAAGATAAGCTCGTTTAGGTTATCGAGCAACAATCACAACATGACGATCGGGGTCAGAACCCTCAGAATGCGTGTCGACGGCATCGTTGCCGCGAAGAGCAATATGAACCAGACGGCGCTCGTAGGCATTCATGGGAGGAAGCGAAACGCTTTTGTGAGTGCGAACTGCCCGCTCGGCAGCAGACTGAGCCATAGAGGCAACCTTGTCCTGGCGGCGGCTCTTATATCCCTCGACGTCGACGACAACCGGATACCTAAAGCCAAGCTTGCGGCTCACCAACAGCGAGAACATAACCTGAAGGGCATCAAGGGTGCGACCATGACGACCAATTAGGACGGCAAGGTCGGGAGCCGTTACATCAAGAATCAGTTCGCCCTCGTCGCCCTCATACTCATCGATAGGAGAGTTGGCGGCGTCGAAATGCGAAAGGATGGAACGAAGAATAGAAATCGCAACATCGGCAATGGTGTCGAGCTCTTCATCCGTAAGCTCTTCACCAGCCTTGTAGCGCTGTGCAATCTCGAGATAATCGCCCGCGGCCTGCGGGGCAACCTCCTCAAGCATATCCTCGACGATCTCTTCAGACATAACGTACTCCAAAAGTTAGGTACCTAAATAAGATTACTATACCGCTATTTCTTCTTGTGCGGGCGCGGCTTCTTCTCGCGACGCGTGACCTCAACCTGCAGCGGGGCGTTCTTAAGACGCTCCTCCTCTTCGGCCTTAGCCTTCTCGATAACCTTCTGCGTCACAAAGATCTGCTGGATGACCTGCCAGGCAGAAGACACGTCGTAGTACAAAAGAACACCAACGGGCAGGCTCCAACCCATCCAGAGCATCATGACGGTCATGACGACGGCCATCATACGCATGCTCTGGGCCTGCTGACCAGTCTGATTGCGCGACATGTACAGCTGCGGAATCAGGGTCAGGACAGCAAACAGAATCAGGCAAACCAGCGCAGGCAGTGCGACCATAAAGCCATCGGCAAAAGAGGCACTCGGCGTGGTAGTCAGATCGGGCAGAATGTTGAAGAACGAGAAGGTGCCCTCGTTAAAGTAATGCGGCAGGTTGCGCAGAAGCGTAAACAGGGCGATGAGGATAGGCATCTGAATCAGAAGCGGCAGGCAGCCGGACAGCGGATTGAACTTGTTCTCGCTGTAGAACTTCTGCATCTCCTCGGCCTGACGTTGAGGATCGTCGGCGTAGCGCTCCTGGATCTCGAGCATCTTGGGCTGCAGCACCTGCATACGGGCCGTCGACTTGGTCGACTTGAGCATGAGCGGCGTCAGCAGCAGACGGACGATGACCACCAGGATAATGATGGACAGGCCCCAGTCGACCGCAAAGGTCTGGATGAGCTTGAGCAGCTCGAAAAGGATGTTAACGATCCAATCCCACATGTAATTTTTCCTCCGATAGCGAGTGCCCGCTAGGGCACAGGGTCATAACCGCCGACGTGCAGGGGATTGCAGCGAGCGATGCGCCTCACGGCAAGCCAGCAGCCTCTACAAACACCGTATTTCTCGATAGCCTGAACGGCGTAATGAGAACACGTTGGATAATAAATGCAGGCGTCAGGCAATAAGGGCGAAATAACCTGTTGATATATGCGAATAGGAGCGATGGCAACACGTCGCAAAACGTGATTGCTCATCGCTCCTCCCCGGCAACGCCGGCGCGTATCACAAGCGAACGCAATGCCTCGTTCATCTCCTCCGGCGACGAGATCCTCGTCTTGGGGGTCGCGAACAAGATGATGTCATAACCCGCAACGGGAAATCCGCAGCTGCGGGCGGCCTCGCGCATCACACGCTTAGAACGATTGCGCACAACTGCGCAACCGAGTCGTTTAGCACCAACGAAGGCGACCCTTCCAGAGTCGCCTTCGCCAACCGATTCACATATGGTCATTCGAATCAGAGGATGATTGAAACGACGCCCCTGACTGAACACATGCTCGAAATCTTGCCGAGACTTAATAGTCTTCATGCGAGATGTGTGTATCGCTGCTAGACAGTGAGACGCTTGCGGCCCTTGGCGCGGCGACGGGCGAGCACGGCACGACCACCCTTGGTGGCCATACGGGCACGGAAGCCATGGGTCTTGGCACGCTTACGCTTATTAGGCTGATACGTACGCTTCATCTTAAGTTCCTCCTGCTGCATTTCGAGTGTCCGCGAGGGCGCGGACGCAGATATAGACACGTGAGCTTGAAGATTGTAGGGAAATCAATGTTCAAATGTCAAGAAATCAAAGGTAAAAGGTTGCGCAGTTCACACGGTTCCGCCATAAGCCGGATGAGTTTTTGAGTATGACTCAAACTTTTCACGATATTTCACCGAGTTTTCGACAGGTCATGTTGGCAATGTTGAGAACTTTTCGCCCATTTTCCAAAGTTTTCAACATGTTTTGAAAACTTGTCGAAAGATGAGAAACATTGCGCGGTGAGCTACTATTTATCCGAAACCTTTTGAAAGATTGCGAGCGGCATGTCTGACGACTTTTACACCATGGTCGATTCCGGTGACCCGGCACCCGACAACGAGCACATCAACGGCGTACGCGAAGAGCGCGAAGAGGGCGAGCAGACATCGAAACAGACACCGAAAACCATGTATGCGGCGCGCATCGCCGTCTATGACGACATGCTTTCGACCCCGCGCGTGATCGTCATCGAGCCGCAAGACATCCGCACGTATCTGGAAGAGACGACTAACACCGTCTACCAGTGCATGAAAGAGCAAGGCGGACACATCTCACTCATGGTTATCCGCGAGATTGTCGAAAACTTTATCCACGCCCACTTTGCCGAGCCCATTATCTCGATCCTGGACGGCGGGGAAACTATCCGCTTTGCCGACCAAGGTCCGGGCATCGACGACAAAGAGCGCGCCTTCGACTTTGGCGTCACCAGCGCAAACAGCAAGATGAAGCGGTATATACGCGGCACCGGGGCAGGTTTTCCCATGGTGCAGGAATACCTGGAAAACGCCGGCGGGGCAGTCTCCATCGAAGATAACATGGGCAACGGCACCGTCGTCACGGTGAGCCTCGACCCCAAGCGCGTGCAGGAAATTGAGCGCGCGGGAGGGCGCGGGGCAGCCGTGCGCCCCGAGGCCCAGGGGTCGGAATACCCACTGCCGGGAGCATTTCCACAGCAAGCAATGATGACTCCGCAGCAAACCATGGCCGCGTCCCCACTACAACAGCCCATGGTTTCGCAGCAGATGCATCAACCCGGCATGCCGCCCATGCAGGACCCCCAGCCCGCGGGACAGACGACAACTCAAGGCTCGGCAGAGACCATGGTCCCGGCCGATTCGGATGCAGCCGCGATGCAGCAGGTGACGGGCATGCAAGGAGCTCGGCAGATGGGCTTCCAACCGTACCCGCAGGCATATCCGGGACAATATATGCCGCAGCAGGGATACTCCCAGCAATATATGCAACAGTATCCCCAGGGCTATCAGCAGCCGTATCAGCAGATGCCGCAGCCGTACCATCCCTGGGCCCAGCAGATGCCGCCGCAGCCATACCAACAGTGGCCGCAGAGTTTTCAACAGCCGATGCCAACCATGCAGAGTTCTCAACAACCAGCAGCTCAAATGATGTATCCTAATGCGGCGAATCAATACGCACAGCCGCAACCGGACGTATTTGTGAGCGAGCGCGGCAACGCGGCGCTGGGATATCTGGCTCAAAACCAAGAGTGCGGCGCCACCGACCTGGCGCGAGCATTTGGAAACTCCGCGCCCACGTGGTCACGCACACTCAATGACTTGGCGCAGGCCGGCTTGGTAATCAAACACGGTCAGAAATACCATCTGACCGAACTCGGCAGCGCTCGCGTGCGTGCCCAAAGTTAAGGAACGGGAGAGACAGTGGACGAGGAAGCAAGCATCATCCTGGAGGATGCCATCGCCTTTTGCCAGCGCGACGGCCAAGATGCACGCCTCATCAACATGTTGGGGCAATCGCGCGCCGTGAACCTGACCGAGGACACCTTGACCATCGAGGCACCGTCGCGCTTTGCCATTGCGCAGCTCAAAAAGCATCAGCCGACTATCGAGCACTACCTAGAAGAGATTGCCTTTGCGCCGATCGCGCTCAACATCGTGGCACCGCAGGGTCCCACGACAGGCGCCACAGGGGCGGCTCCGGAGACCAATGCGGGCGATGTTTCCCGTGAAACCATGCCCCACGCAACAGCCGTGCCGGTAGCAACCGCTCCCAGTGCTTCGCACATGCCCGTCGCGCACGACGCGGCGCCGTGCGAAGAACCGGGCATCGCGATCAAAAACACGCTGTCGGCCGACGATTTCCGCCGCATGATGAATCAGATGAAGGGCGTGGCACCCGCCAAGAGCGCAAAACCAGTCTCGACATCGCCTGTGAGCGTCCCCACGGCTGCGGCGCCGGGCGAGCAGAACGCCGATGGCGCACCCCTCGTGGCCAACTCAAAATTCACCTTCGAAAACTTTGTCTACGGCCCCGAAAACAGCCACGCCTATCGTTCGGCGCTTAAATTCGCCGCACTCGCAGACGAACGCGGTACTTGCACATCCCTGTTCATCTATGGCAAATCGGGCTTAGGCAAGACCCACTTGCTGCTCGCCATCAAAAACGAGCTCGCCGAGAAGTCGCCCGAGATCAAAGTGAAATACGCCAACTCACAGGCATACATCGATGATCTGATGACAGAATTCGACCGCCAAAAGAAGAGTAACGCTCCCATCATGCAGGCATACCACGGCGTGGACGTGCTCATCATCGATGACATCCAAAACATCATCGGCAAGCGCGCGAGCGTGGATTACTTTTTCCAGCTCATGGACGAGTTTATCCGCAACAACAAGAAGGTCGTGATTGCCGCAGACCGTGCGCCCAAGGATCTGAACATGGACGAGCGCCTGACCAGCCGCTTTAACGCCGGCATGCTCTGCTTGGTAGCAGAGCCCAGCTACGAGATGAAGTACAAGATTCTGCAGCGCTATTACGAGAACACGATCGCGGCGGCGCCCGAGGCGGGCGACGACTCGCTGCTGGCGGCCTACGGTGGCGACAACGGACATCTGACTGACGAGCACTTTAAACACATGGCGGAGGTATCGGGCACCAACATCCGTGAGCTCGAGAGCTTCTGCGAGCGCTGCGCCGGGGAGGCGGGCGACCGCGAGCGCGAGGGTAGCGAGCTGAGCTTCGACGACATCGATGCCATCGCCAGCCAGTACTTCGACACGTCGGCCAAAAAGATCAACGTGCAGACAGTTCAGTCTGTTATCGAGGAGCAGTACGGCGTGACGCATGAGGAGCTCATTGGTCCGCGCCGCAATGCCAATATCGCCAAGGCGCGCCATATCGCCATCTACCTAGCGATCGAGATGTGCGAGATGACAACCACCGCCGTGGGTGCGGAGTTTGGCAACCGCAACCACTCGACCGTCAGCACGAGCTACAAAAAAGTCCAGAAGATGATCCAGGAAGACCGGACCGTGACCGAGGACCTCAAATCGCTACGAGACAAAATTACACTGCGCTCGTAGGGAAATAGGCACACCTGTTGAAAACTTGTCGAAACCGCGGGCATAAGGTGTCTAAAACCCAGCCCGCTCCGATGAAAAGTTTTGCGCAGGTTTTGAACGTGGAAAACGACCCCTGTTGCACACAGGGAACTGTCGATTCTCTTTTTGGGTTTGACCTGCATGTTTGGGAGTAATCAACAGTTTCGTCAGTACTATTACTATTATTAAGATATTTATATCTATAGAAAGGTATTAAAAGATGAAGTTCACCGTCAGCCAGAGCTCGCTTACGCAAGCAATCGGCGTCGTCATGAAGGGTGTCGCTTCGGCATCCACCCTCCCTATTCTGTCGGGCGTGCTCATCAAGGCACAAGACGGCATCTTGGAATTCCAGACCTCTAACTACACTATCTCGATTCGTCACCGCATCGCGGCACATGTGGAAGAGGAAGGTGAGATGGTAATCCCCTGCAAGATGCTCTCCAACATCACCAAGACCCTTCCCGATGCCCCAGTTACCTTTGAGCTTTCGGAGCGCCAGGTGCTGATCGGTTGCGAGAAGAGTTCCTTCCGCCTGAATACGCTCGATGCCAACGATTTCCCCGAGTTCCCGGCCTATGCCATCGAGAGCGCCGTTGAGCTCCCGACCGACATTCTGTCCGAGATGGTCAGCCGCGTGTGGCGCGTCACCTCGACCGACAAGGCCCGCCCCATCCTGGGCGGTGTGCATATGAGAGTCGAAAACAACACCGTGCGCCTGGTGGCGACCGACTCCTTCCGTCTGGCCGTGTGCGATACGCAGGTGGAGACCTCGACGCTCGAGGGCTCCTTTGAGCTCAACGTGCCGGCCGATGCCTTCAACGACGCCCTGAGCATCATGGCGAGCCAGGCGACCATTATGATCGGTGCCACCGACACCCAGGTTGTCTTTGAAGCCGGCAACACCACCTACGTGTCGCGCCGCATAGAGGGTGTGTATCCCAACTACAAGCAGCTCATCCCCGATTCGTGCGTAACGAGCGTCAAGATCGACGTGGCGGCTTTTAATGCCGCCCTCAAGCGCGTGGCGGTCATCGCGAGCGCCAACCCCGCCGTCAAGTTTGAGATCGATGTCGAGAACGGCCAGATGGGCCTTTCCTCCATCTCCAATGACCAGGATCTGGCGCAGGAGACGATCGATGTCGAGGCCGAGGGCGAGTCGGGCACCATTGCCTTTAACTACCACTACATCTTTGGCTGTCTCAACGCCCTGTCCAAGGAGAAGGAGATCACGCTGGAGCTCAAGAGCTACTCGCAGGCCGGCATCTTTAAGTCCTACGACAAGATCAACTATCTGTACCTGGTCATGCCGGTGCGCATCTAGCGGCGCCCTATGGCCATGTTCGCCCGCGATCTTTCCGTCGCGCGCTACCGCAGCTTCGATAGCTATCGCCTGGAACTGGGCGATGGCGTGACGGTGCTCGCGGGGCCCAACGCGGCGGGAAAGACCAACCTCATAGAGGCGCTGCAGCTGCTAACGAGCGGCGCCTCGTTTAGGCATTCCACTGCCGTCGAGCTTGTGCACGACGGCACGGGTTTGTGCAAGGCCGAGCTTAGGCTCGAGGGCGATGGCCGCGTGCTGGACATGGGCCTATGCGTGGAGGACGGTAAGCGTTCGTTTAGCCGCAACGGCAAGCGATGTGCCGCCTCTGGCGTGCGCGGCGTGCTGCCGAGTGTTTTGTTCTGCCCCGATCATCTGGATATGGTTAAGCGTGGTGCCAGCGTGCGTCGCGCCGCGCTCGACGACTTTGGCGTGCAGCTGAGCGCCCGCTATGCCGATCTGGCAAGCGCCTACGGCCGCTGCGTGACGCAGCGCAACGCCCTGCTCAAAGAGACATGGTGCTGTCGCGAGATGCTCGGTGCGTGGAATGAGTCGATTGCCCGCGCCGGATCGGCCCTGCTGGTGCACCGCTTGGCCCTGCTCGATCGCTTGGACGCCCACGTGCGCAATGCCTACGGGCTGGTTGCGTCCGGGGAGGAGGCCGATGTGGCCTATGCGTCCACGTTGGGAGAGCTCCCCCAGACCGATGACCGCGAGGAGCTGAGGGGCTGGGCATACGAGCACATGCTCGCGGCGCTCGACGAGCGCGCCGACGAGGAAATCCGCCGCGGCGTGACACTCGTGGGTCCGCACCGCGACGAGATTGAGTTTTCGGTCGCCGGCCGTTCGGCTCGCTCGTTTGCCAGTCAGGGTCAGCAACGTACGTTGGTTCTGGCTTGGAAGGTGGCCGAGGTGGCCGTAGCCCGCGATATTCTGGGTACCGCCCCGCTGCTGCTTTTGGACGACGTGATGAGCGAGCTCGACGGCGATCGCCGCGCCGCTTTTTTGCAGCTGATCGGCGACGACATCCAGACAGTCATAACCACCACCAATTTGGGATACTTTACCGATGAGTTACTTGATCGAGCCAAGGTGGTGAGCATGGGTGAGGCATGCTAATTACGAGCGTGAGAACGGCACGGCTGCCTTCAGTGACTTTTTGGGTGCCGAGCGCCAGCGCATCTTGGCGTCGGCTACGCCCGAGCGTCGTGCGCAAATGGAGGCCGCCGAGGAATCGCGCGCGGTCTACCGTGCTTGGAACGCGGTGTGCTCGGGCACGCGCGAGGGCCGGCACGTGACGGGGCTGCGTTATTTTCCCGAGTCCAACGAGCTGCTGGTGTATCTCGATTCGCCCTCGTGGACACAGGAGATGACACTTTTGCGCGAGATAATCCGCGCACGCATGGAGCGTGCCGGCGCGCATGTGGATGGCCTGGTATTTAAGACGACCCGCCCCGGCCACACGCCGCCCGCGGCAAAAGAGCGCCTGCGCCCGGTCGCGCCCGAGCGCCCGCCCGCGCCGCATGCCGACCTGAATGAAGCCGAGCGCGCCGAGATCGAGCGCCAGGTGTCGCCCATCGAAGACCAAAAACTGCGTGAGGCCCTCCAGAACGCCATGAGGGCCAGTGCCGAGTGGGCCAAGGGCGTGCAAAGCAAAAAAGAGTCTTAAATCGCATCTGGTGGCCTTGTATAGGCAAATACCCTCGTCCCCGAGGGTATTTTTTACGATAAAATAGTAAGGCTATACAGATTTTCTTAACCGAAGGAGGACGTGTGGCAAACGAAAACGATTACGATGGCGGCGAAATTAAGATCCTCGAGGGTCTCGAAGCCGTCCGTAAGCGCCCGGGCATGTATATCGGCTCGACGAGCGCCAGCGGTCTGCACCACCTGGTGTGGGAGATCGTTGACAACTCCGTCGACGAGGCCATGGCCGGTTTCTGCACCGAGATTCAGGTGACGGTCCACGCCGACAACTCCATTACGGTCGTCGATAACGGGCGCGGCATCCCCGTCGACGAGCACCCTGTCAAAAAGATTCCGACGCTCGAGGTCGTCATGACGATCCTTCACGCCGGCGGTAAGTTCGATAACTCGGCCTATAAGGTTTCCGGCGGCCTGCACGGCGTGGGCATCTCCGTTGTCAACGCACTGTCCAAGCGTGTGGTCGTGCAGGTGCGCCGCGACGGCAATATCTACGAGATGGAATTCTCGCGCGGCAAGACCGTTAAGAAGATGGAGGTCGTGGGCGCCTCGGATTCGACGGGCACCACCGTCTCCTTCTGGCCCGACGACGAGATCTTCGAGACCTGCGTCTACGATTTCGATACACTGCACAATCGTCTGCAAGAGACGGCGTTTCTCAACAAGAACCTCAAGATCGTGCTGACTGACGAGCGTGAGGCGGCTCCCCGCGTGGAGGAGTTTTGCTACGAGGGCGGCATCATCGACTTCGTCAAGTTCCTCAACGACGGCAAGGACGTCCCCGAGGCCTTTAAGGAGCCCATCTACATTGAGGGCAAATCGGACCCGGATGCGCCCGTGGCCAAGATGGGCGAGGTCGAGGTGTCCCTGCAGTGGAACGCCGGTTATGGCGAGAACGTCATGTCGTTTGCCAACGACATCTACACCCCCGAGGGCGGCATGCACCTTGAGGGCTTCCGCACCGCCCTCACCCGCGTGATTAACGATTACGCCCGCAAGCAGAACCTGCTTAAGGAGAAAGAGGCCAACCTGAGCGGTGACGACGTGCGCGAGGGTCTCTCGGCCGTCATCTCGGTCAAGCTGCCCGATCCGCAGTTTGAGGGCCAGACCAAGGCCAAGCTCGGTAGTTCCTACATGCGCGCGCTTACGCTCAAGATTGTGACCGACGGTCTTGCCGACTACCTTGAGGAGCACCCCAAGCCCGCCCGCGAGATCGTCAAGAAGGCGCAGCAGGCCTGCAAGGCCCGCAACGCCGCCCGCAAGGCGCGCGAGGCGACCCGTCGCAAGAGCCTGCTCGAGACGGCGTCGCTGCCCGGCAAACTCGCCGACTGCTCGGTGCGCGATGCCGAGCTGACCGAGCTCTTTATCGTAGAGGGCGACTCGGCAGGCGGTTCGGCCAAGGACGGCCGCCGCCGAGACATCCAGGCGATTCTGCCCCTGCGCGGCAAGATTCTGAACGTCGAGCGCGTGGGCGACCATCGTGCGTTCTCGAGCGACACCATCCAGTCGTTGATCACCGCGATCGGTTGTGGCGTCACGACGAGCGCCGGCGACGGCGGCGACTTCGATATCACCAAGGCGCGCTACCACAAGATCATCATCATGACCGATGCAGATGTCGACGGTGCGCATATCCGCATCCTGCTGCTGACGTTCTTCTACAAGTACATGCGTCCGCTGATCGATGCTGGCTATGTCTATGTTGCCTGCCCGCCCATCTTTGGCATTAAGGTGCGCAACAAGATCCACTACGTGTATCCCAACGGCCGACAGCCCGAAGACGAGATTCTGCGCGACACCATTCAGAGCCTGGGCCTGAACCCCGACGACAACGACGAGGACGGCAAGGCCAAGGATGGCAAGATCAACAAGAAGCGCAAGGGCTATACCGTCCAGCGCTACAAGGGCCTGGGTGAGATGGACCCCAAGCAGCTTGCCTCGACGACGATGGACCCCAAGACCCGCATTTTGCAGCGCGTGACGATCGAGGATGCCGTGGTGGCGGACCGTGCCGTACGCGAGCTCATGGGTTCCGAGGTGGGCTATCGCCGCGAGTACATTGAAAAGCATGCGCATGATGCACGCTTCTTAGATGCCTAACCTGTTCGGCTTTCCCAGCCACCGCACCTTCGCCCTCAATCGTCGGTCGCGTACCCAAGTACGCTTCCCTCCTCTTTCGGGCGAATCTGCGGCACCTGGAAAAGCCGTCTCCGTGGTAGGGAACTAATGGACCACGCAAACCATGAGGAGGTAACGTGGCAGACGATATCAACAACAACGAGGGTATGGACGAGGCCGGCGACGCCGGTATGCCCGATGATCTGAAGCGCCTGCTCGCCCGCGCCGAGCAGGGCGAGGACGGCGATCCGGATTCCTACAACCCCGATGTCGAGGATGAAGAGGAAGAGGATGACGACGCCGAGCTCGAGGAAAGCTTTGGCGCGGTCGATCGCGGTGCCTCGGCCGGCGAGGACATCAACGGCGGCCAGCTCCAGATTTCGGAGTTTGGCCGCGAGATGAAGCAGTCGTTTATCGAGTACTCGATGTCGGTCATTACGGCACGCGCCCTGCCGGACGTGCGCGACGGCTTAAAGCCGGTGCACCGCCGCATCCTGTACGCCATGAACGAGAGCGGCATCTACCCCAACCGCCCGCACAAGAAGTCGGCCTGGACGGTCGGCGAAGTTATCGGTAAGTACCACCCCCACGGCGACTCCGCGGTCTATGAGACCATGGTTCGTCTGGCGCAGTGGTTCTCCATGCGCACGCCGCTTATCGACGGCCACGGCAACTTTGGCAACATCGACGGCGACGGTGCCGCAGCTATGCGTTACACCGAGAGCCGTCTGGCAAAGCCCGCCATGGAGCTGCTCCGCGACCTGCAGAAGGATACCGTCGACTGGCAGCCCAACTACGACGAGTCGCTCGCCGAGCCCGTGGTACTGCCCGCACGCTTCCCCAACCTGCTGGTTAACGGCAGCCAAGGCATCGCTGTAGGCATGGCCACCAATATCGCCCCGCATAATCTCACCGAGGCGATCGAGGCCACCTGCTACCTGATCGACAACCCCGACGCCACCGTCGATGAGCTCATGCAGATTATGCCCGGCCCGGACTTTCCCACCGGTGCCATCATCATGGGTAGCGCCGGCATTAGGCAGAGCTACGAGACCGGCCGCGGTTCCATCACCGTGCGCGCCAAGGCCCATGTGGAGTCCACCAAGACCGGCCGCAGCCGCCTGGTCTTTACCGAGATTCCCTACATGGTCAACAAGGGCACCCTTCAGGAGAAAATCGCCCAGCTCGTAAACGACAAGCGCATCGAGGGCATCTCGGACATGCGCGACGAGTCTAACCAAAAGGGCATCCGTCTGGTCATTGAGCTCAAGAAGGGCGTTATCCCGCAGGTCGTACTTAACAACCTGTATAAGTACACCTCGCTGCAGACCACCTTTGGTGCCAACAATCTGGCGCTCGTCAATGGCGTTCCTAAATGCCTGAGCCTGCGCGAGATGCTGCAACACTACATCGACCACCAGGTCGACGTAGTCACCCGCCGCACCCACTTTGACCTTAAAAAGGCCCAGGCCCGTGCACATATCCTTGAGGGCTACCTTATGGCCCTCGACCATATCGACGAGGTCATTAGCATCATCCGCTCCTCGCAGACCGATTCCGAGGCCAGCAGCCGCCTGATTGAGCGTTTTGGCTTTACCCCCGAGCAGACCACGGCCATCCTCGAGATGAAGCTGCGTCGCCTGACCGGCCTGGAGCGCGACAAGATCCAGGAAGAGCTGGACGGCCTGCGCCGTGCTATCGCCTACTACGAGGACCTGCTGACGCACGAGGAGAAGATTCTGGGCGTCATCAAGGAAGAGATGCGCGAGATCTCCAAGAAGTTTGGCGACAAGCGCCGTACCGAGATCAGCCAGGTCGAGAAGGATCTGGATGTCGAGGATCTCATCGCCGACGAGGACATGGTCGTGACCATCACCCACACCGGCTATGTGAAGCGTATCCCGGTGGCCGCTTACCGCGCCCAGAAGCGCGGCGGCAAGGGCGTGTCGGGCGTCAACCTTAAAGAGGACGACGTTATCGACGAGATGTTTATCGCGTCCACCCACGAGTATGTGCTGTTCTTCTCGAGCAAGGGCAAGGTCTACCGTCTGAAGGTGCACGAGCTGCCGGTTGGTACGCGCCAGGCGCGCGGCACCGCGATCGTCAACCTGCTTCCCTTTGAGGAGGGCGAGAAGATCGCGAGCGTCATTAGCTGTCGTGAGTTCCCCGCCGATGAGTACCTGATGTTTGCCACCAAGAACGGCATGGTCAAGAAGACCGTGATGAGCGCCTATGATCGCAGCCGCCGCGATGGACTCATCGCCATCAACCTGAGGGACGACGACGCGCTGCTCACCGTGCGCCGCGTACGCGAGGGCGACAAGATCATTATGGCCACCACTGCGGGCAAGGCGATCATGTTCCCCGAGGACCAGGTTCGCGCTACCGGCCGCGACACCAGCGGTGTCCGCGGCATTGGCATGAAGGACGGCGTGAGTGTCCTGGGCATGGAGGTCACCAACGGCGAGGGCGACCTGTTTGTCATTACCGAGTGCGGCTACGGCAAGCGCACGCCGGTCTCGGATTATCCGGAGCAAAACCGCGGCGGCCAGGGTGTCTACACCATCCAAATGACCGAGCGCAAGGGCAACCTTGCGGCCATGAAGGCGGTCGGCCCGCAGCATGAGCTGTTTATCGTGACGGAGGGCGCGACGGTCATTCGCGTCAAGACCGACGAGATCAGCCAGACCGGTCGAACCACGCAGGGTGTCAAGATGATGACCGTAAGCGATGACGACCGCGTGTGCGCCGTTGCCCGCATGACGGCCGCCGAAGAGAAGCCCGAGGGCGAAAGTACCGAGACCGCAGACGTCACCGAAGAGGCCCCAGTCGACCTAGGCGACGGCAACGACATGCCAGAGGATCTCCTAGACGAGTAAGAGGACCTAGCTGGTAAAAATCATCAGACCCCATATATCGGCGGTCGGCGCGCAGTGCGCCGACCGCTTTTTTGACAATCTTTGAACCCCACGCCGGCCCCGGCTGCCCGGCGGCATGCGAAGTCGATCGCGAGTTCCGCATGAGCCGGAGAGCACTTAATGTGCTCTCCGTGCGAGCAGGACTGTCCGAGCAGGCGACTTCTCATGCCGCCGGGCAGCCGGGGCCGACACCCTTCAAAGATTTTCAAAAAAGTTGTTGACGTGCGCGTAACGACTCGTCTAATATATCCCTTGCGCGATGGACCTGTAGCTCAGTTGGTTAGAGCGTCCGGCTGATAACCGGGAGGTCACAAGTTCGAATCTTGTCAGGTCCACCACTTTCTTTCGCAATAAACACCCCAGCGAGAGCCGAGTCGCCGCTGGGGTGTTTATTACTGTCTCCGTGGGGGTTTAGCTCAGCTGGGAGAGCGCGGGCTTTGCAAGCCTGAGGTCAGGGGTTCGATCCCCCTAACCTCCACCATGATGGACCTGTAGCTCAGTTGGTTAGAGCGTCCGGCTGATAACCGGGAGGTCACAAGTTCGAATCTTGTCAGGTCCACCATCTAAAACGTAAAGAGCCCCGGGGCATTGCCTCGGGGCTTTTTTCTTACCCGTTGGAGCAGTTAATTTGGGACGGGGCTTTTTTGGCTACCCTGTTCTGCGCAGCCTCAGTTTCTAGACCTGCCGCTGGGTAGCTAAAAAAGCCCCGTCCCAAATTAACGGTTGATTTCCGATCTCAGCCGAACACATTGAGCTGACGGCACGCTCCCGCAGTCAACCGAACGCCCCCGCGGCCCCTCTCGGGCCCCGGGGGCGGCATTTTCCCAGTTGAAGGAATGGTGGAGATGTGTTTCGATGGGTCCGGTGGCCATGCCCCGCCCGCCGCCCGGCACCTCTTCCCAGACTCAGCCGGACGGTCGGTCCGTCTATTCCGTTTTTTCTCCTAGGCTAGGCCAGCGGGGCATCGCCCCTCTCTGCGCGCGCCCTCTCGATGAGCCCCGGCGTCAGGTCGAGATCGCCGAGCGGCACGTCCCCCACGCCGTAGGCGTCCAGCAGCGCCGCCGCGTCCTCCCCGAGCATCGCCCTGAAGGCGCGCGCGGGCGTCGCGAAGCCGAGCGCGCCGCGGGGCT